>JAGPUU010000075.1 GCA_018067325.1 Amphritea sp. | reverse complement strand
CAAAACACTCTGAGGCTGTAATCCTTACCTCCCTTCCCAGATTCAAACCACACCAGGCCACTTCGAGCTGATTATACTCAGCCCCCAACAATTCAAGAACGGAGTAAAATTAAGACCGAAGAATTTTAAATGCACACCTTTTGCTTGCACCGAAGACAAAAAAAACCTCTTACGAGGCTTTTAAATAAACATGCTCTTCGACCCAATCAACTACAAATTGGGTAACTCCTGCCCTGCAAAGATTTCTTCAATTTCGGCACGGCTACTACAAGATTGTACCTGACGTACGACCTCCGGAGTCAGATGCGGCGCAAACTGCTGGATAAAGTCATACATATAGCCGCGCAGGAATGTCCCTTTGCGGAAGCCAATTTTAGTCGTACTGAACTCAAACAGATGGCTTGCATCCAAAGCAACAAGATCACTATCCAGCTTTTCATCAAAGGCCATAGTGGCAATAATGCCTACACCTAAACCCAGACGTACATAGGTTTTGATAACATCAGAGTCTACCGCGGTGAAGACCACCTTAGGCTCCAGCCCTTCTCGTTTGAAAGCATCATCAAGCTTAGAGCGACCAGTAAATCCAAATACATAGGTAACAATCGGACACTTCGCGACATCCTGAAGCGTCAGCTTTGAGACCTGAGCCAAGGGATGGTCTTTCGGTACCACAACGGAGCGATTCCAGCGGTAACATGGCATCATAATCAGATCATTAAAATGTGCCATCGCTTCGGTAGCGATCGCAAAATCAACCGAACCATCAGCCGCCATCTCAGCAATCTGCATCGGGGTCCCCTGATGCATATGAAGAGAAACGTCTGGATAATTCTTCATGAAACTATGAATAGTAACGGGCAACGCATAGCGTGCCTGAGTATGAGTTGTCGCCAGATCCAGGCTACCCATTTTCTCATCACTAAATTCCTGAGCGACCTGTTTAATACTTTCGACTTTACGAAGAATATCACCGGCAACTTCAAGAATGGCTTCACCGGCGGGTGTTACCCGGGTCAGATGCTTACCGCTTCGGGCAAACACCTCTACGCCAAGCTCATCTTCAAGCAAACGAATCTGCTTGCTGATCCCTGGTTGTGAGGTATAAAGGCTTTGCGCCGTGGCTGATACATTCAGATCATGACGGGCAACTTCCCAGATGTAACGCAGTTGCTGCAATTTCATTTATACCTCCAACACCTAAAAACAGATATCTTAATAACTTTTAATTATAATACACGGTTATCAGAACAGGTGAAACTCTCACTAAACGATCAGGCTAAACGGCTGCGAAGACGTCGAATTTCCTCTTCATGGGAGGCAATTTTCTTATCTAAGGATACCAGTCGGGCGTTAGCACGCATGACCTCCTCATCTTTATCTTTTACCTGACCGCGGAGCATATTTTCACGTCGGGATGCATCATTGACTGTGCCAATATTTTTCTGATTAACCCGTTTCAGCTCCTCTTTTGCCTCGCTCACTTTATCTTCGAGACGCTTACTGCGATTCTGTTCGGACAACAAAGCACTACTCAGTTGACCTCTCTCCCTAACGCTCTGACTGTCATCACTTTGATAGCGTTTCAGTTCAGTTTCCAGTGTTTTAATCTGAGTTTTTCCGGTATCCAGCTTTACATCTTTCTTGGCCACTAACGCCTGAAGATTATGAATATCTTTAGTCAGTGCAGATTCTTTGCGGCCACACTCATCTCTTAATTTCTCTAAAGCACTTCGATAATATCGGGTATCCGCTTCTGCTTTAGCGACCTGATCCAAACCATGGCGCTGCTCTTCCAACACCCGCTGATCAAAGGTTCTCTTTGAATCATCCATCTTCTTCTGTGACAGGTTAAGTTCCTGCTCAGTATTCAGGCGACGCTGCTCTTCCGTCTTCTGCTCTGTCGTTACAGTAGCCAGATTGATTTTTAAAACAGATATTTCAGCATCGAGAACTTGAACCTGATGTTTTTCCTGTTCCAGCTGCTGTTGAACTTCGCGGAAAACCTGATCCATTTCTGCTTGTTGGCTTTGCGCCTTAAACAGTTCGGTTTCAGAATGACGACGTGCATCATCACTCGCCAACTGCTGATACTGCTTATCAGATGTCAGCGTGGACTGAGCCTCTTGAACGGCGTGTTGCCATAAAGATTCTACGCTGTGAACCAAAGATTCAGGCAGCCCTGGCATTTTTACCGATGCATCACCGAACATTCGGATACGATCCGGCAAGACAGTCCACCACTGTTGCAACAGCTCGCTTAAATCCTGCTCTTGCGCACCAAGAGTTTGGGCCAGTTCAGCGGCATTGGGTGATTTACCACTTTTCAGCATATGATCTGCTGCTTTATTAAACGCTTCAGTACTAATCTGTTGACTCATTAATCACGCCTTACCGGGCTATTCAAAGCCCGTCAATGTTTTGCAATTTTTTTAAACCAGCTTCCAACTCAGTTCCCAGCGGGGCGTGGAAAATCCTCCTGCCCCCGGAAGGTAAAGGCACCCGCAATTCAGCAGCGTGAAGAAACAAACGCCGAATGCCGTAACCTTTCATCTCACGATTCATCTCGTCAGTTCCATACTTATCATCGCCAATGATGGGATGACCTGCAAACAGACAATGAACCCTGATCTGGTGAGTACGGCCCGTAATGGGGCGAGCTTCAACCAGCGTTGCGAAACCACCAAAGCGCTGAAGCACCTTGTACTCGGTTAACGAAGCCTTACCCATAGGATGGGCTTTTACTCTCCGCTCACCGGACTGGAGTTCATTTTTTTGCAGCGGCGCATCTACTTTGGTTTTTCGTGTCGACCACTTTCCCTCAACCAAAGCATGGTAAATCTTAGTAATTTTTTTAGCTTGAAGTGCCGCATGAAGGAAACGTAACGCGCTGCGCTTCTTCGCAACCATAATGCAGCCGGAAGTATCCCGATCAAGCCGATGCACCAGCTCAAGAAACTTTGCATCAGGACGGATTTGACGAATGCTTTCAATAAGCCCCAGGCTAATACCGCTACCACCATGCACAGCCAGACCAGAAGGCTTATTAAGAACGATGATATCACTGTCCTCAAAGAGTATAGCTGCTTCAATCAGCTCCTTCAGGTTCTCGCTGACAGTTGCCTGCGGCTTCTCTTCACTCAGTCTGAGTGGAGGTACTCGTACCAAATCACCTTCCTGCAGGCGATAATCAGGTTTGATCCGCTTTTTATTTACCCGAACCTGGCCTTTTCTCAGTATTCGGTAAATCAGGGTTTTAGGGGCTCCCTTAAGACGGGTGCGAAGGAAATTATCAATCCGCTGGCCCTGCAGCTCAGAATCAATTTCGAACCATTGAACGGCTGGGGCTGGAGATGTATTTTGTTCTGACATATTAATTAG
>JAGPUU010000068.1 GCA_018067325.1 Amphritea sp. | reverse complement strand
GCCGGCAGTTTTCACCCTCAAGCGCATTGATCTCTTTGATCATATCCAGTCCCTTCCGGATCTTTTGCATCTCTGCCCGATGCCCGGCTTTCAGACTCTTACGAATCTTACCTTCGATGAAACGCTTAATCTCTTTTTCGTCTTCAAGAATAAGGCCCGGAACAGGGACTGGCTTGCGGGTATCTTCATCCATCGCCACCATGGTGAAATAGGAGGTATTAGTGTGCTTCACTATACCCAGGCGAAAATCTTCTGAAACAACTTTAATACCGATCTCAAGTGAAGAATTTCCGACGTAGTTAACCGACGCGGACAGGGTTAGCAGATCCCCTACTTCAACCGGATTCAAAAAATCGACTGAGTCGACAGATGCAGTAACACAGTAACCTTTCACATGGGACGCAGCACAGGTATAAGCAATCTTATCCATCAGCGATAGAATAAAACCACCGTGAACTTTACCGCCAAAATTTGCATAAGATGGCACCATCAACTCTTTCAGTACCGTCTGAGATGCTTTAACTGTTCTATACTCGCGTTCACTCATGAATTTAAAGCCTATCAAATTATATTATTATTCAGTACCGATAATACCGTGTTACCAGACTTATGTAGAAGACCTAAAACGGAAATATCAGTGGCGTTATCAGTAAAGTGATGATCATCGCCATGATCTGTAGCGGTAACCCCACCTTCACGAAATCGATAAAACGGTAATTACCCGGCACCAACACCAGGGTATTCACCGGGGATGCGATTGGCGTGGAAAATGCTGTTGATGCTGCAATTGCAACGGTCATCATAAAGGGCTCGGGACTCATACCTAATCCCTGGGCTATCGCAATCGCAATTGGGGCAATCAGAACAGTCGTCGCTGTATTAGAAATGAACTGACTCAGTACCGAAGTAAGCACAAAGAGTCCGGCACAGATAAGCATCGGCGTGCTGTTGCCCAATATCGATAACAACCCATTTACAATAAGATCCAAAGCACCACTTTTCTGTATCGCCAGAGCCAGTGGCAGCATACCGGCAATCAGCACCAGACTGGTTGCATTCAGAGAACGGTAGGCTTCATTCATATTGATGCAGCCGGTCAGTATCATCGCTACAGCAGCCAATAAAATGGCACTCAGGCTCGACAATACACCACTGATCATTAATACCAGCATGCTGAGCATAATGAATAATGCGATCGGAGCATGCCCCCATCGTGCAGAGGTTTCTGTCATCTCAGCAGGCGTTTCTAATACAACAAAGTTATGCCGTTCCTCCAACGCTTCAATATAACGCCAGCCTCCGGCCAGCAGTAAGGTATCACCAAATGCGAGCGGCTCTCCGTTATAACGGGTGGTAAGGGGTTTACCATCCCGAAGAACACCTATCACACTTAAATTATACTGTTCCCGAAACCGTGCCCCCTGAATGGTTTTTCCAACAATGGGAGAGCGATTGTGCAGCATCACTTCTGCCACACCAAACTCTTTGTCCATCCGGGTACGCTCATCATCTGGAAAGCCGAAAAACATGCATCCGGTTTGAATGCACATCTTCTCTATCCCTTCCGGCTCGCTATATGCGAGCAGGATGTCGCCACCTTCTATAAGAGTCTCACTTAATACCGGCATCAATGAGGACAGTATTTTCCCATCGCGGCGAATGGCAAACACCGTCACTTCAAACTGGGTACGAAGACGAGCATCAGAGACGGTTTTACCCACGAGTTCCGAGTCATTTCTGACCCTCAGTCGGTAAAGGTTATCCTGAATACCGTAGCGTTCGGCAAACTCTTTCAAGTACGGGTGAACCGCTTCCCTAACGCCGGTTTCAGGTAATAACGCGGGAGCAATAAATACTAAATACACTGTGCCAAAAATCAGAATAATGCCGCCAATCGGCGTGAAATCGAAGAAGCTGAAGGGCTCGAATCCAGCTACCTGCAACTGGGTACTGGCAACCATATTCGGTGGTGTACCGATCAGTGTCATCATGCCGCCGATCAGTGACGCAAACGAGAGCGGCATCAACATTCGCGAAGGCTGAAGTCTGGCTGAGCGACAGATACTTAGTACCACAGGAATAAACAGGGCCACTGCACCGGTAGAGCTCATCACCGCAGACATACCTGCAACGACCGGAATTAACACCAATAACAGCTTCTTCTCACTCTGCCCGCCCATCCGCATAATCCAGCTACCGACAGCCGCGGCAACACCGGTACGAAACAATCCCTCACCCACCACAAACAAACCGGCAATCATCACTACCAGTGACTGTCCAAAGCCCGATACAGTCTCGGCTGGCGTGATAATGCCTGAAACGGCCAAAGCAACAACCACCATCATCGCCACCAGGTCCATGCGGATACGGTCCCAGATAAATAGTCCGATAGTGGTCAATAGCAAAGCAAAAACAAACAGAATTTCAATATTCACAAGATGTCCGGTAGCTCCGCAGCCAAAAATAAATTGAGGGCGAAATCGTCTAGTTAACCGATAGAAAAACTATCCATTAAAAACAGTAAACCTTAGGCTAACGACTCAGAGTGATGGGCGAAACCAACACTGACGCTCACCTTACTTTCCTACGAGGCTTCAATACCAGATAGACACCGCAAACCGTGACCATAATGGCAGCCACCTGAACCCAATTTAACGATTCACCAAAGAGTATCCAGGCTTCCAATGTCGTAACAGGGGGGACTAGATAAAAATAGCTGGCCACACGGGCTGCCTCCCCTTCGCGGATCATAAACATCAGTAGCAGTATTGCCGAGATAGACAGGCCAAACACCAGCCACCCAAGAGCCAACACTAACGTTAGGTTCCATTCAATCTGGCGTTCTTCAAAGAAAAAGGCCAGCACACCCATCACTACGGCTGTAGCGAGATACTGCCAGATAGAACCAGTTAAAAGATCTACCTGCCCGCCAAAACGCTTCTGATACAGCGTACCCAGCGAAATACCCACCAAAGCCAACAATGCCGCCACAATAGCCTCTGGCCGAATGATCAGGGTTTCACTGTTCTGACCGCTGAGTAGAATAGCTATTACGCCTAACAGGCCCAGTAACAAGCCAAACCATTGCAATGAACGCAAGCGTTCCCCCAGCCATTGCCAGCCAATGAGAGCGGTCAATAACGGTTGCAAGCCCACGATGATCGCAGTAATACCCGCCGGCATCTGCCACTTAATAGCCGCAAAAACGCCACCCAGATAACAAGCATGTACCAGAAAGCCGACGACCGCCTGGTGCCCGCCCTGGCGCAGGGAAGGCCAGGGAGAACGATACAACAACGCCAATCCCATAAACACGGCCAGGGTCAGCAGCATACGGATAAATAGTAGATAGAAAGGTTCTATATAGGGTAACGCGTACTTTGCACCAATAAAGCCGGTGCTCCAAAGTAAAACAAAAAACAATGGCACTAAACGGGCAAATCGAGAATGGCTCAAGGAGGTCACCGGTTCAAAATAAAATGGCTGTAATTAATCTAAGGATGAAGCGCTAATGACTAATGGTCATTGCCCGCATAGACCCACATTGGTTCTGTTTTCCCTGCTCGGGTAAAGCCCAGAGCTTTATAAAAACCAACAGCGTCACCATCAGCAGTCAGCATCTGCTGATGAAAACCCTGATAACACTGCTGCATAACCAACATCAGCTCCTTTCCAACTCCCTGCCCCTGGTATTCAGGTAGAACCAATAGATGGGGATAATACACCACCAGGTGGCCATCAGAGATCGCATTTCCAAGCCCGACTAACTTACCACTATCCCGGGCCGTTACCAGACTGTGGGAAGCTTTCAAAGCAGCCATCAGTTTTTCTGGTTTATCCGCTGCAGACCAATTATTACCCCGGTAAAGCTCTAGTACCTCATCCATTTCAGGACTATCGGACAGACTAATCTCTATGCTCATTAAATATTCCTTTTTCAATAAAGAGAAACCGGTTGGTAATAGAACAACTCAAACCGCTCTTGAGGGTCAATAAACTGATTACGCTGATATTCTGCAAATGCAGGTGTAGCACCCGCTTTAAGCCCTGATTCGGATAACCACTCGTCCTGCAGACGGGTGATCCAGGGTAACAAATCACCATACTGGCCGCTGAACCTAAACCTTGCATGCAACCCGCCAGGAATCACCAGTGAGTTTACCAGACCACGTCGAGTAATTGGCTGATCAATACCAAGACAGGCAACGTAACGGCACTGCTCTAATGGCGTCAACGCCGGATTGGAATGATGTAGCCCTATTTGCTTGTTAAATGGACGGTTCTCAGCAACCGCCCAGGCTTGCAAAATTTGCCAGGCCGTTTTAATCGAGCGACCGTAACCCAGGTGACGAATATAGGCAACCGGCTGGTCGGGTAACGCAATCAGATCAGGTAAAGGCAGAGAACAATCAGCGATTCGTTTAACGCCAGCTGCAATCTCAGGGTCGTTCTTATAAGGCAATCTCTGCGGGCGTTCCTGATTTCGCCAACGCCCAGGACTGACACCAAATTGTTCACCGAATACACGGGTAAAAGAAGCTAACGAATTATAACCAGACTTCAACGCGATATCCCGTACCGGTGTGCCGGGTTCGAACATCAAATAATTTGCCGCCTGCCCCAATCGAACCCGCCGAATATATCGATGCAGAGACTCTCCGGTAACACTTCGGAATACCCGGTGAAAGTGTTGCTCCGAATAAGCAGCAACCCGCGCTAGAACAGCGCCGGTTAAAGGGGAACTCAGGTCTCTATGAATATGATAAAGAACATCATTAATTCGCGCTTCTTGTTGTATAGCAGCCATATTGACCCAATAAATAACTAAATAGCATGTTTGAATAAAAAATAAATCATATATGGATAATATACAAAGCATAAATGGATAAATACATTACCTATCTCAAGCATACACTCTGGAAAGAATCAAAATAACCCATCCAGAGAAACTGCAATATGCAATTTTCCAGCCCCGCAGGCTCACTAAAGTCATCCTATATAAGAGAAATTCTAAGTACTGCGAGCCAACCTGACATGATTTCAATGGCAGGTGGCCTACCCGCTTCATCTTTACTGCCGGTAGACCTTATTCGTACTTCATGCGCATCACTCGCCGATCATAGAGAGCTGTTCCAATACGGTGCCAGTCGCGGATATTCCCCTCTGATAGCAACATTGAATAAACTGTACCCGGAACAGAACAACCCATGGTTAATCTGTAACGGCAGCCAACAGGGGCTTGACCTGATCGCCCGTGCATTTTTGAACCCCGGTGACGGCGTAGTTGCAGAAATCCCAGCGTATCTTGGTGCGTTACAAGTCTTTCAACTGTCAGTCGCTCAGATATATCCGCTGTACCACATTAATGAAAATGGCGAGAGTGAATCACAGCCTGATCTGATTCAGCTTGAAAGCCATTTTAAAACCGGCAAGGTTAAGCTTTTCTATGCGGTTCCTGATTTTCATAACCCCACTGGCCGGGTATGGGCAGAAGATACTAGAATCAGGGTTTCCAACCTATGCCGCCTCTATGGCGTTATGCTGATTGAAGATTCACCCTATCGGGAATTACGCTTCTCTGGTGAACAGCGCTCCTCACTAACAGCTCTATACCCAGAGGGCTGTATCAGCCTTAAATCGTTTTCAAAAACAGGGTTTCCCGGCGTTCGGCTTGGCGCGATGAGTGGACCGGCTGAATTTATAGCTATTGCTGAACGTATTAAACAAGCGACTGACCTGCATACAGGGCTTCCACAGCAGGCATTGATTAACGCGCTACTGAATCACCCAAAATACCCTGATCATTTGGCACATTTGCGAAACAGCTACAAGAGTCGTCATCAACAACTTAGATCAGAACTTATAAAGCAGTTAGGAAATCAGATTCAGTTTGAAAGGGTTGAGGGTGGGATGTTTATCTGGTTAAAACTGACAAGTGCTAGCGGAACTAACGTTGCGGCAAGGGCCTTAGAGCAAAAATTAGCCGTCGTTCCCGGTGCGGCCTTTTACCCTGAAGGGGTAATCGCCGAGGATAATGCCATCCGACTGAATTTTAGTAATACCGACCCTAGTCTTATTCCTGAAGCGGTATCCAGGCTAGCACGGTCTTTTTGTAGCTTATCTTGAACGGCAAAAAAAACAATGAAAGAGATCGACACAATTAAATACAGTTATTAAACCCTATTGATCTCTTATTCTTATCACTCAATTGTTCTTATCAATGGACTCAACCCACTCGCCCTCACGAGCCTCCATCCCATCACTAATGGCATCAACTACCTCAGAGGCAGCATCAGGAATATTTTCGACTACGGCGATGGCAACATCTTCGATATTATCCGGTGCCGCCTCGCTGAGTCTGTTCACCACCTCAACCGCGTCTTCAATTTCACTGGCGGGTTCTTCTATGACCCCAGTATTCTCTTCGTTATGACTTTCATGCAACAGTCTGGAGACCTCAGCAGCGACATAGCCTGCGCTCTCCGGTACCGCTTCAACAATTTTTACCGCAAGGTTAAGGGACATCTCCGGTGACAATTCTGACATTCGGGTTAACCATTCAATGGCTTTCTGATGCTCATCATCGTCAACGACCTCCGACCCCTCTTCGATAGGATCTAAAGCTCCGTCAGTCTCGCTTAATGCCTCTTCTTCCTCCTCAGAAACTGATAAGTACTCATCAGTAATCTCAAGCATAGACTCAGGCACCGCTTCAACCACGGTAGCAGCAACATCCATCGCTTGATCAGGAGCGGCTTCAGACATTCTGGAGACCCATTCAACCGCATCCGGATAGTCAGCTGATTCTGCTAAATCATCGGTGCTCGAGGCAACGCCTCCCTCGGTAGAACCCTCTTCATAATTAGCCATATACCCTTCGGTCATTTGAACCGCAGTTTCAGGTACCGATTCAGCCACTGCCACCGCAATGTCCAATGCCTGCTCCGGTGCCGCTTCGGATAGTCTGGAGACCCACTCCATCGCATCAGAATGCTGGCCTTCATTACTTGAATCAGCAGCAGAACTCCCTGAACCCCCAGCTTCTTCTTTACTGTCAGAATCATAGTTTGCCATATACCCTTCGGTCATAGGCACTGCGGTTTCTGGTACTGATTCGGCAACTGTTACAGCAATATCCAAAGCTTGATCCGGCGCAGCTTCAGACATTCTGGAGACCCATTCAACTGCATCTGAATATTCTTCTGCCTCGACCTCTGTATCACCGTCTCTATCGAACGAAGCGCTATCCTCAACGGCATCCTGCTCATAATTCGCCATATACTCTTCGGTCATTGGCACAGCGGTTTCAGGAAATGATTCAGCAACGGTTACCGCAATATTCAACGTCTGCTCTGGATTTGCTTCCCACAATTCTGATGCTATGTTCATAGCATCAGATTCACTAGTATCCTCTTCTCTATCCGCTGGGCGAACCGCTTCCCATTCCTCTGCTAACAACCCTGAATAATACTCAGCCACCTGAGTGGCGGACTCCGGTGCCGAGGCCACAGCAATTCGCGCCATCTCTAGACGCATTTCAGGAAATACCCGCCCTACCTCAATCGCTACCGCTATCACCTGTTGCGGATACCATACGGCCAGTTGCGAGATCAGTTCGGGGGCTAACTCTGGTTTAGCTTTAACGATAGCCTGGGTAATCTCAAGAATCTGATAGGGAGCCGTCTCCTTCATAACTTCATAGAGCCGCATAACATCGATGCCAGGTACTGTTGCAACCGCGGCAGCAACTTCCGTGCCTTTTTCTGGATTGTTCCGGGTTAAAGCTCGTGCCATATTTACCGCTGCAGCAGGATCAGATTCGGCAATAAGAACAGCCGTTCTTGCTGCAGAACTAGGAGCAGCATCAGGCTCTACATATTCCGTTCGTGGATCCAGGCCAACCGAGCTAGAAAGCGCGGCGTTTTGCATGACAAAGTCTTCCTGATCGGACACTGGCAACGCCTTACTGACAGTCATTCGATACACCGTAAACAGAGCTAATAGAATCTGAAGGATAGCGAGGAAGTAGAACAGACTAGAACTACCGAATACCTGCATCACCACAGAAGCCGCATAAGGTCCTATTGCACCACCGATACCAAACGCCAGCAGTAAACTTCCCATGGCTGACACCATCTCGGTCTTTTTCAGCTTATCAAAAGATTCGGCAACACTTAGTGGGTAATAGCAGGTGACGATGCCTGCAGCTAAACCGTTGAGAATAAAGATGCCCACTATCATTCCCCGTTCAGCCAACGGAATAATAGCGAGACCCAATACCGACGAAAGCAACAGCAGTACAAGTAAAATTGATCGACGATCAAAACGATCGGACAGCAACCCTACAGGAAACTGTAATACAAAGGCCCCTATAATCGCACACCCCATAAACAGCGAAAGTTGAAAGCCGCTTATATGATATTCCGCGGCAAACACGGGTAGCATATTAAACAGTGCAGAATAAACAGCTCCTGATATTAAACAGGCAGCAACCCCCAGCGGTGATATTTTGAACAGTGAGATGACCGACATGGGTGCAATCGTTTCAATAACCGGTCCTTGAGCGCGGCTGAAGAGTATCGGTAACGCCGCCATGCAGAAGAGCATTCCGACAATAATGAATAACGTGTTATCGGAGGGGTCTGCAACCCCCATCAGAAACTGCCCACCAAATAAGCCGCCCAGGATACACGCGTTGTAGACCGCCAATACTTTACCCCGGCTTTCCTCAGAAGCACTATCCGTCAGCCAGCTTTCCATCGCCGTCAGCAAACAAGCATGACTAAAGCCCAGCAATACCCGTAGAACGCCCCAAAGGAAAGCATTGGTATCAAGCGTAAAGGCAAGAATACAGATCGCTTCAATCGCGACACTACCTGCGAAGGCGCGAATATGGCCGACACGTTTAACCAACTGTTTACTGTAGATCGCACCGGCAAATAAGCCGACAAAAAACATCGACAGCACCATACCGATGGTATCGGTAGACATGCCTTCCAATCCCATACGAGAAGGCACTAGAATATTCATAAGCCCGATGCCCAGATAAAGAATCACTGCGCTGCTAAACAAGGCGATTAAAGGCAACAGGGTATTTCGCACTAAACGTATTCTCTAGAATTCTGACTGAATAAAGGTTTCAAAAAACAAAAAAGCCGGCTTCTTAAGCCAGCTTTGTATGAGGGCAGTCTAGCACCACAACCAAAAATGAAACACTATATAATTATCTATTTACGACAGAATTAGAGACGTTTTACCCAAATTTCAAGCTATTTTAATTATCTATTTGTGAGCACCGACATCGTTAGCCGCGAGATGCAGATAGCCTTATCATTTTCATCTTTAATACGGATATCCCAGACCTGTGTTGAACGACCGATATGAATCGGTGAGGCCTTGCCATAAACCCTTCCGGTGCTAATACCTGAAAGGTGATTAGCATTCACTTCAAGACCCACACATGAGTGCCCTGGTTCAGCCGCTAACTGTGCAGCAACACTACCCAACGTCTCAGCTAATACCACTGATGCGCCACCGTGAAGCAGGCCCATCGGCTGATGGGTGCGGGTATCAACGGGCATAGAAGCACAGACATAGTCAGGACCGATTTCAGTGATCTCAATCCCAAGATGATCTACCAGAGTGTTTTTGGTAAAAGACTGTAGCTGCTCGACGCTCATCTCTGTTTTCCAGATAGACATAATCTGTTCCTTTGATTAGAAAGAAACAATTTAACCTGAACCTCAGGGCTGAAAAAGGACATATCCTGTCAGAAAACTAACATCTACGGTCAGCTAAACGTCAATACTTACATTCGCATTATGAAAAGAACAAACAACCCAAGGTTATTACCCTATTCAACAAACAGGTACCGGTCGAGACTTAGCTGCAATGAAGAGAAAAGCAGGTGCTGGTTCTATAAGCGACCCTCTTTGCGTAACCGCCGCTCAACCCACCAGTGGTAAAGGTAGCGGGATACCGTTCGAATTAGCGGCAAGCCGAGCAACCAGCCAAGCCATTTTAAACGCGGCACCCGGTGCATCAACAGCCGATAGGCATCAAGTTCAGAATAAATTTGACCCTCTGAATCGCGAACATGTAATTCAAGCAACGCTTTATGGGGATCAATCCCCCACTCTCTAAGCTGATCTTCTTGCCCGGTAATATCAAACCAAATCACAGAGGTATTATCTGCTGCCTGCAGAGATTCATAGTACCTCCGATCCCGTACACAACCGGCGCAGGAACCATCA
>JAGPUU010000064.1 GCA_018067325.1 Amphritea sp. | reverse complement strand
GCAACCACCAATGGCAGGGCCGCGGAATGTGTCGTGGATGGCGATAATCGCCTGCAAACCGGAGTAGGGATCTTGCCAAAAGTGGAGATCCTGCAAACCGGCACTTTCCATCTGTCTAAACATGACGGGATCCTCCGTACGCGTTTCAAACTTTGGAACTACCTGATAATTCTGTCTTACTATCTTTGCTGACCTTTTGGATCAGTTTTTTCTTTAAGCCTGTCTTTTGGATAGCACAGCTTTGAAGAAAGTTCAGCTGGGCTCTGAGGGCTGAAAAAAAAATTCTGGACGATTCTGTAAGCTATATATTGTGTTGCAGTGCGTTATCATCAGTAACCGCAGGGGGTGTAAGGCCAGTGATAAAAACGACTATCCGAATGAGATATGCACTAAAAATAAATGTGAAAAAAATTGCCCTTGAATAAAGCAGAATCCTTGCTAGTCCTAGTCTCAAAAGGCAGATGTTGTTATTAATAGCGATGAACGTGAAAGATATAGAGGCTTTTGTCGGGGAAAAAGCATAAAGTCTGATGTGAGTCAGCCGCTATCTGGTTAGAATAAGTTGCCGAGTGCAGATTAGAGCTGCAAAACCTTAGTGTATAGGTATAATTTGGCGAACATACTGAATCTGTTGTAGTTAAAGGTTACCGATCCGAGTTATGAAAACTCTTCCTTTTTTATCCCTTAAAAAGCCATTGAAAAGAGCGCTGTTGGTATCTGTATGTGCAGTGACAGCTCTCAGTGTTCAGGCAGAAAATGCAGAATTGAGTCTGGATCAGGAGACCCTGTTACTGGCAAGCCTGGGTGATCTACAACAGAACCAGATGAATGGGGCAATGTCTAAGCTACGTACTTTGATCGACGAGCAGCCAGATTTCAGGCTGGCGCAGCTGATCTATGCGGATCTTATGTCGGCTCAGGGCGGCACTTTGAGTGCTGTGGGAAACAATGGTCAAAGCGATAAAAAAACATTGCAGGGGCTTATTTCTGAAGCTCGTGCTCGCATGAGTGTCGATCGCTATACACCACAGCCGAATACCATCCCTGGTAGTTTGATACAGATGTCTGCAGAGCAGAAGCATGTGATTGTTGTGGATACAAAGCTGTCCCGTTTATACCTGTTTGAAAACAGTGCCGGTGTGCCGAAACTGATTAAGGACTATTACGTTTCTTATGGTCGGGGTGGTGTTGAAAAGACTAAGCGTGGTGATCTGAGAACCCCATTAGGTGTTTACTTTACTACCGGACGCTTGACTGATGATCAGTTGCCACCTCGTTATGGTACCGGGGCACTGCCTATAAACTACCCTAATGCCTGGGATCAGCGATTGGGTCACACTGGAAGTGGAATCTGGGTTCACGGCTCACCAAAAGATACCTTTAGCCGAGCTCCTCAGGCGAGTGAAGGTTGTTTGTCCTTAAGCAATAACCATTTTACCGAACTTGATGGCATCATTGATCTGAATGCAACGCCTGTTTTGATCGGAACCTCGTTTGAGTGGCTTGAACTTGATAGCTGGAAGCAGAAAAAAACGGCATTTACTCAGGTTGTAGATAATTGGCGTAGTGATTGGGAAAGTAAAAATACCGATAATTATCTGAGTCATTATTCTAAGCAGTTTAATAACGGGGATATGGGCTTTGAGAAGTTTGCGACCCATAAGCGTCGTGTGAATGGCAGTAAATCGTTTATTGATGTTGATGTTGAAAATTTAAGTATTTATCAACACCCGGATAACCAGGGTATGTTTATTGCCACCTTCATTCAGAACTATCAGAGTGATAACTACAGTGGTAGCGACATTAAACGGCAATACTGGGTGAATGAAGAGGGTAACTGGCGGATCGCCTATGAGGGGCTTCCGCAGAAAGGAAAGCCATAAGCGATAGATAGAAAGATATAAAAAACCTCCTACTGGAGGTTTTTTTATATCTTGTCAGACGTTATTAAAGCGTCGATTCAGTCGTGATCTTCCATTGGCCGTTTTCCAGGGCCAGGATCAGCGTTTTGTAGACCTTATCCTGATAGGTATCAGACTGATATGTCTGACGGAAGACAGAACGTACTCTACCGTTACCGGCTTCTGCAAGGGAGATGTCAGAAACTTCTATTTTGATGAAAGCGGGTTTGCTTATACGTTTATGCCGACCCCATTCCCATTGTTTGTGGGTTACTTTAGGGTCAGGAGAGTATTCGCCGGTATAGAAATCCAGATAAGCTTCCACATTTTGAGCAGACCAGGAGGTGGCCCAGTTAGTGATCAGTTGCTGGAGCTCGCTTCGGACTTTGTCAGATAAAAGGGTGTCGCCAATCTCAGTTGCAGAAGCTGTCTGTACTTCGTTTTGCTCTGGGCTGACTGCTGAAGCAACAACTGCAGGTGCTGTAGCTGGAGCGGTTTCAATCTTTGACGCTGCAACTAGAGCGGTTTCAACCTTTGATGCTACAACTAGAGTTGTTTCAGCTTTTGATGCTGCAACAGGAGCAGTTTCAACCTTTGATGCTTCAATTGTCGGGGTGGCTTCTGTTGTTGCTACCTGGACAGTAGGCACTCTGCCTTCTGATACCTGTCGCTCTTCTATAATAAGTTCAGACGGTTGCTTCTCTGAGGTTTTTATTACTGTTTCAGAGGTCACGACAGCAGGATTATTCGCCGGGGTTTGTTCCGAAGACGCTATGATAATTTGTGTTGGAGTGGGGTTGTAAACCTGATCGAGAATGCCCAGATTAGCCCGGCGGCTTTGAGTGGTTGAATCCAGATTCAGAGCTCGATTGTAAGCCTGGGTGGCAAGGGTTGCGTAAACTGCTTTCAGGTTTGTCTGCACTTGGGCGTAGCTGGGGTGGGTTTCAAATGCTTGTAACAGCACTTCAACCGCTTTGTCATTTTCCCCTCTTCGAGCGTGTACCACCGCGAGATTGTTATAGGGTTCAGGCGATTCTGGGTAGAGTTGAATCAGTCGGCTGAATACATCGGCTGCCTCATCCAGTTTGTTCTGGTTAATCAGTGAAATTCCGTACAGTAGCCACCCATTAGGATCTTTCGGATTGCTAGCCAGGTAACTATTTACCTTATCAAAAGCGCCTTTCAGGTCGCCTTTTCTCTGTAATTTTTTCGACAGTTTCAGCTCAGTCGCTAACAGCTGAGAATTAAATTTTATTTTTTCTCTAAGTTTTTCCGAGTCTGGATTTTTAGTGGCTACTAAGGGCGTGCTTAAAGCCTGTTCTTCATCTTCTAACCAGTTATTCAGTGCATTAAGTCTGGAATCAATGTCCGCCTGGTTTGCCTGAAAGGCAGGTTTCTTGGTGCAGTCATAATCATTTTTGGCACCGGCGCTTTGACAGAAAATCTCAGGTTGACCAGCAGCACTAACTGTCATAGATCCGGTAAGCAGACCGATAGCTATAGCTAACGTCAATTTACGGGTTATGGCAGTACGCATGTAGTTTTTACCGTTGTTAGTCATCGAAGGCGTGTCCATTCAGGAGTGTTCAGGCTTTGAAATTTGTAATCAGAGGCGATTATAACTTGAAACGTGTTTTACGTAAGCGTTTACGGGGTAAACCCACACATTAAAAAACAGCCACTCGGAAGTGGCTGTTTTTAAGGCTGGGCAGATGGATTACTGCTGTTCGCGAGCGATCGCCCGGTAGGCGATATCATCCCGGTAGTAAACACCATTCCAGTCGATCTGCTTAACCAGGTCGTAGGCACGCTTTTGAGCTTCTGTAACGGTATTTCCCATTGCGGTAGCGCAGAGTACCCGGCCGCCGTTGGTAACGATCTGACCATCTTTCTGGGCTGTCCCTGCGTGGAATACTTTGGTGCCTTCAGCAACCTCGGTTGGCAGGCTAATAGCATCACCTTTGCCATAGTCACCAGGGTAACCACCGGCAGCAAGAACGACGCCGACCGCGCAACGGGAGTCCCAGTCAGCTGTGGTCTGGTCTAGTTTTCCATCCAACGCTGCATTACAAAGCTCAGCGATGTTCGATTTCAGACGCAGCATAATAGGCTGTGTTTCAGGATCCCCAAAACGGCAGTTATATTCAATAACTTTAGGCGTATTGTCAGCCATTATCATCAGGCCGGCATAGAGGAATCCAACATAGGTATTACCTTCCTCAGCCATACCTTTAACGGTTGGCAGGATAACCTCTTGCATAATGCGCTGATCGATTTCAGGTGTAACCACAGGGGCGGGAGAATACGCACCCATACCGCCAGTATTAAGCCCTGTATCGCCGTTACCCATGCGCTTGTGGTCCTGGCTGGTAGCCATAGGAAGTACATTGGTGCCGTCAACCATGACGATAAAACTAGCTTCTTCGCCATCGAGGAATTCTTCGATGACGACTCTGTGACCCGCTTCGCCAAAGGCATTGCCAGCCAACATATCTTTTACGGCTTCTTCTGCTTCTTCCAGTGTCATCGCAACGATAACGCCTTTACCTGCAGCCAGACCGTCTGCTTTTACTACAATTGGCGCACCTACTTTTTGCAGATATGCCAGAGCCGGCTCAACTTCGGTGAAATTTTGGTAATCGGCAGTTGGAATCTTCTGGCGTTCCAGAAAGTCTTTAGTAAAAGCTTTAGAACCTTCCAGTTGCGCTGCACCTTTAGAGGGACCGAAACAGCGTAGGCCCTCACTCTGAAAGCGATCAACAATACCTTCGACCAAAGGAGCCTCGGGGCCAACGATGGTCAGAGCCACATCGTTCTCTTTGGCAAAAGCGACCAGTGAGTCCTGGTCCATTACATCGATGGCAATATTTTCTACTTTCGGCTCGATCGCAGTACCGGCATTTCCCGGAGCGACAAATACTTTAGCGATTTTGCTATCCTGAGCAGCCTGCCACGCTAATGCGTGTTCACGACCGCCAGAGCCAATTACTAATACGTTCATATCTCTACCTTTATCCTGACTTCGTCCGACAAAAGAAGAGCCAGGTTAGCTGGCTCATTCAGTGTGTTCCGCGTTTAGTGGCGGAAGTGACGCATACCGGTGAATACCATCGCCATACCATGTTCGTTAGCCGCATCAATTACTTCTTGATCACGCATTGAACCACCCGGTTGGATAATCGCTTTGATGCCTGCAGCCGCAGCGGAGTCGATGCCATCACGAAATGGGAAGAATGCGTCTGATGCCATCACCGAACCTTCAACTTCCAGGCCTTCATCAGCGGCTTTGATACCGGCAATCTTGGCACTGTATACGCGACTCATCTGACCAGCACCCACACCGATAGTCTGGCCATTTTTGGCATAGACAATAGCGTTAGATTTAACAAACTTAGCAACTTCCCAGCAGAACAATAGATCACGGATCTCCTGTTCAGTAGGCTGGATAGTCGTCACAACTTTTAGTTCGCTGACATCAACCATGCCAAGGTCCTGATCCTGAACCAGTAGACCGCCGTTAACCCGTTTGTAATCGAATCGAGCGGTACGATCGGTTGACCACTCACCGCATGACAGTAGACGAACATTTGGCTTGGCCGCAACGATATCAGATGCTTCCTGGGTGACACTTGGGGCAATAATGACTTCAACAAACTGACGCGCAACGATCGCTGTGGCAGTGGCTGCATCTAGTTCACGGTTGAAGGCGATAATGCCGCCAAAGGCGGAGGTAGGATCGGTTTGGAATGCTTTGTTATAAGCTTCCAGAATGTCTGCACCGATGGCTACGCCGCATGGATTAGCGTGCTTAACGATGACACAAGCTGGCTCTTTGAACGGCTTAACACATTCAAGTGCTGCATCGGTGTCGGCAACATTATTAAACGAAAGCGCTTTACCCTGGAGTTGACGGGCAGTAGATACACTGGCTTCAGCAGGGTTTGCCTCAACGTAGAAAGCTGCTTTTTGATGCGGGTTTTCGCCGTAACGCATCTCCTGTGCTTTAACAAACTGAGTGTTAAAAGTACGAGGAAAATCCGCAGGTTCCTCTTCTGAACCATCGGTGATTGCGCCAAGATAGTTGGCTATCATGCCGTCATAGGCAGCGGTGTGCTCAAACGCCTGAACAGCAAGGTCAAAACGGGTTGGGTAGGTAAGACCCTTGTTCTCATCCAATTCAGCGATAATGCGTTCGTAGTTGTTAGCTGTAACAACGATAGCGACATCTTTATGATTTTTAGCAGCAGAGCGAACCATCGTTGGGCCGCCGATATCGATATTTTCAATCGCCAGAGGTAAATCACAATCAGGACGAGCGATGGTTTGCTCGAATGGATACAGATTCACTACCACCATGTCGATTGGCGTAATGCCATGCTCGTTCATGATCGCATCATCGGTTCCGCGACGGCCAAGAATTCCACCGTGAATTTTTGGATGCAGGGTTTTGACCCGGCCATCCATCATTTCAGGGAAACCAGTGTAATCGGAGACTTCAATCGCCGGTACATCGTTGTCTTTTAACAGTTTGTATGTGCCGCCGGTGGAAAGAATCTCAACACCGCGCTGGGTCAGTGCCTGGGCGAATTCAACGATTCCGGATTTATCCGAGACACTGATCAGTGCGCGACGAACCGGAGTGATTTTCTGCTCTGCCATGGTTTAGTTCTTCTGAATTAAGTTAAAAAAGTAATCGGTTAAAGTAAGCCGTATTGCTTCAGTTTTTTCCGCAGCGTACCGCGGTTCAGGCCCAGTAACTCAGATGCTTTAGTCTGGTTGTCACGGGTATAAGTCATTACTGCTTCAAACAATGGGGCTTCAATCTCTGCCAATACCATCTGATAAACATCCGTTACCGGTTGCCCATCAAGTTGACGAAAGTAGTTATGCATCGAAACCTGAACGCTATCGCGTAGAGTGCGTTCCTGAACATCCATGTTTTCTGTATGTATTACTTGTGTATTCAATGTATTGTTATCCACGTGCATTAACCTAAAATTGAACTGTCACTCAGGCGGCAGTCTGTGTCTTATCCGTTCGGGTAAAAAATGATCGGATCGCATTTTGCTGGAGTGCAGCTTCTTCTAATTGATTGAAATCTTTTCTAAATAACTCAGAGCCCTGTCTGTTTCGGAGATACCAGCCGACATGCTTACGGGCAATACGTACCGCGGCAAACTCTCCGTAGAAACGATACAGAGCCTCTAAATGTTCCAATAGCGTATCTCTGACCTCGTCCAGGGACGGTGAGGGTAGCATTTCGCCAGTATTGAGGTAATGACTTACCTCACGGAAAATCCATGGATTTCCCTGAGCAGGCCGGCCGAGCATGACTGCATTTGCTCCGGTATAGTCCAGTACTTCTCGTGCTTTTTCTGCTGAATTGATATCACCATTAGCAAACAGTGGGATCTCAATAGTCTTGCGAATGCGGGCGATGGTGTCGTATTCCGCATCGCCTTTATAACCGCAGGCCCGGGTTCGGCCATGCACTGCAAGTGCTTGAATTCCACTGTCTTCAGCAATACGAGCAATAGTCTCGCCATTACGGTTATCAGTGTCCCACCCGGTACGGATTTTCAGCGTTACCGGCAGCTCAACGGCAGCTACAGTTGCTTCAAGAATCTCTCTCACCAGTTGTTCATCTTTCAGCAGGGCTGAACCAGCAGCTTTATTACAGACTTTCTTAGCCGGGCAACCCATATTGATATCAATAATATGAGCGCCGTTAGCCGCATTTACTCTGGCCGCTTCCGCCATCATGGCAGGGTCACCACCGGCAATCTGTACCACATGCAGGCTTTCATTCTGGTCTTTCTGTAAGCGATAGCTGGACTTTCGAGTATTCCAGAGGCGGATGTCCGAAGTAATCATTTCGGAAACCACCATGCCTGCGCCTAGTCGACGGCAAAGTTGACGAAACGGCAGATCGGTAACGCCGGCCATCGGTGCCAGAATAACCTGACTGTCAACGGTGTGCTGTCCGATTTGAAACATGCCTGACCCCGAATTTAGAGAAATAGCTATCCATGGCTATCAAAATGAGAACCGCTGTACTGCTGTTTGGAAGGCGGACAATAATACTCTTTCAGGAGGGGAGGGCCAAGGACTTTTTGATGGTTTTTTGATCATTTTTGTCGTTTTGGCTTATTGCAAAATAGTCAGAAAATGCTATGTGTATCGTCGCTAAGACAGGGGGATAGGATCATTGAGGATTGGTTGGTACTTTTAAGAGAGCTTCGTAGCTAAGCGCGCGGCGGCCCGGGTCGAGGATGTCGAAGCTGATCTGTACCGGTTTCCCTACAGGCATACTCATCGGCTCAGTCTGAGTACTTTTGAGATATTCGATTGGCTGGAAAGTCCGCTGGCTTATCAGTTCTCCCCTTCGGTTTGAAAAGGATAGCTGAATGGCGGGGAATGGTTGGCTAAAGTCCGCACGGTTCTCTAATAGAAGGTTGACGCTCAAGGCTCCCTGGTATTCAGTATGCTGCTGAATAACTAACTTTTGGGTGTTAATCAGGTTGAGATTAATGGGCGCTTTCAACTTACAAGGAAGATGTTCGCATACCAGTTTAAAGCCTGACGTAAGTTCGGGGTGGATGCTCAGCTGTTGGCGATTAAACCAGAGGTATTGAACTGCCAGCATTAACAGTGCTAGGAGTACGAATGTCGTCCAGCCCACCCAGGAGGATGACTCTTTACGGGTAGTTCTTATCATCACCGGTTCTGGTCGAAAAGAAGTAAAAGGCGGG
>JAGPUU010000054.1 GCA_018067325.1 Amphritea sp. | reverse complement strand
TGGCTATGCCCATCGGTAACGAAGCTAGCAGGTAGGAAACGGGGTAGCCCAGTAGTAATGTTAACAGGGTTATCACCACTGACATCCAGACGGTGCGCCAGAGCATTTTGAGATAGACCCGTTCCTTTTCGGGCAGCATTTTAATTTCGCCGTCAGGCGTTGTTTCCATATCAAAGGCGGCAATGTAGTAAGACGCTGTCAGGCTTTTTGATTCCCGTTTTATTACTTTCCAGGTGTCAATATCGCCCCAGCCGGCTTTGATTTTTATAACTTGGTCTTTATAGGGCGGCTTTAGTCGGCCGGCCTTACGTGCGGTGCTTGTTATCAAGCTACGCATCTTACTTTTTTCATAATTAAGGCGGGTTGCCGCTTTACCAATGGTACGGTTTTTGCGGCCCTCAGCAAGGTCTGTAACTAATGCGGCAAAGGTCTCCTCACCGGGAAGTTCATTTCCGTCCCAGTCAGCGAGTGCTGCGGAAGTGTTCGGCATGTACTCGATCACTTGTGGGTTATCAACAGAGCGGTATAGCATCGACACAATTGGGGCAACAAAGGTGATCATAATGAAGATAAGCAACGGAGCTACCAGGAACAGTGCCCGGAATTTTTTGCGGCGCAGGGAACGATGCATATCTGCGGTTAAACGCTTTTGTTCTTCCGGGGTTAACTGGCCTTCGGCCTCGACAGTATTTGTCATCATGAGGAATACAAACCCTTTTTAAAGATGAATTAAATAGCGGCTGTAAAAGCTAATAGCCGCCTGCAGTTTGAGCCATCATCCAAACTCAGACCAAAAACTGAATTTTGACCGGTTAATCTACTAACCAAAGTATTTAATTAGTAGTAACACTTACAAAATTATAGGGCTCCATGTGGAACCCTATATTTACTCTCTTATTGTACTAGCCATGCGTTAAAGCGTTGACGTAGCTCATCGCCGTTATCAGCCCAGAATTCCGCATCCTTTTTAATAGGAGTCTGGAAATTTACTGGGGTAGTTGGCATGTGAGGAGCCATCTTTACACCGGTTTCTTTATGCGTATCTACCAAAGGTGCAGAAGACTTACGGGCAGGGCCGTAGGAGATATACTTAGTCTGGTCTGCAAGACGCTGAGTGTCAGTGGCAAAGCGCAGATAGTCCATAGCAGCTTTCATATTAGGCGCGCCCTTAGGGACAATATAGCCATCAAGTTCGTACAGCTGACCGTCCCAAATGATGGTGAACGGCTGTTTTTCTACTACTTGAGCGTTAAAGATGCGGCCATTATAAGCAGATGCGATGGCAACTTCTTCGTCAGCCAGCAGCTGCGGTGGTTGTGCACCGGCTTCCCACCAGATGATCGACTCTTTGATGGTATCCAATTTAGCAAAAGCACGATCTACACCCTCTGGGGTTCCGAGTACGTTATAAACTTCTTCATAAGGTACGCCGTCTGCAGCTAGTGCCCATTCCAGGTTAGCATCTGGTTTTTTCTCCAGAGCACGTTTGCCTGGGAATTTCTTAATGTCGAACACGTCAGCAATCGTATTAGGTTTCTCGCCCGGGAACGCTTTGTCGTTGAATGAGAACAGGGTGGCATAAACAATAGTTGGCACATAGCAGCCGGAGAGAGAACCTTCAATGAAGTCTTCCATGACAGGCGTGCCGTCAGCGCCTGGACTCAAATCTTTTTCATAATCTAACTCTAGTGCAAGACCATCGTCACAGGCCAAGATAGCATCGCCTTCCAGAATGTCTAGAATATCCCAGGTCACGTTACCCGCTTCAGACTGAGCGCGCAGGCCAGCCAAACCGTTACCTGACTTGTCTTCATCGATGATCTTGATGCCGGTTTTAGCAGTGAAAGGATTGCTGTAGGCCTCGCGTTGAGACTTAGTATATGCCCCTCCCCAGGATACGACGGTCAGCGATTCTGCAGCGGTTGCGGCAGAAACACAAAACGCCGCACTTAATGCGATGACGGACGATAGTTTGGAAAATTTCTTCATGTGATATTTCCTCTCAGGCTTTATAATATGGCGCTTTTCTTTTGAAAACGCTGCTAAGTTGCCCATCTAAAAGCGATGGAACATTTTTTTATATTCAGCGACCTAATTTTGTCAGGCCGGATCAAGAGCACGGCAATCTTTGGAAGACCAGCCAATAGCGGTTACTCCCCCAACTTGCAGTCCTTTATTATCGGTTGAATTGGGTACCTTAACGATGAAGTCTTTATGCCCACATACATTCATTCGTACACGTTTGTGATCACCGAGGTAGATCACTTCCTCAACTTTGCCGTTGAAAACGTTGTCACACTGTCCCTCTACTGGATCAAGAAAGACTCGTTCAGGGCGCAGAGATAGCGTGCTCTCTTTGCCAATATCATCGGTGTTTATATCAAGGGCGGTAACTTCTTCACCGGTTGGCAAGCGAACTGTACAGATACCATCTTGTTTTGATTGCAGGGTGCCGGACAGTTTGTTGTTCTCGCCAATAAACTGGGCAACAAAGGAATTGATCGGTTTTTCGTAAAGATCGGTAGGCGGGGCTAACTGTTGAATAACGCCATCATTAAATACCGCAATACGGTTAGACATGGTTAATGCTTCAGACTGATCGTGGGTTACGTAAACGACGGTGACACCCAGGCGCTCGTGAATATGTTTGATCTCGTACTGCATCTGTTCACGCAGATTTTTGTCCAGTGCACCAAGAGGTTCATCCATGAGGATAAGCTCAGGTTCAAATACCAATGCTCGGGCTACCGCAACACGCTGCTGCTGTCCTCCGGATAACTGAGCAGGGCGACGATCACCGAAGTTACCCAATTCGACCATATCAAGAGCTCTCTTAACCCGCTCTTCGATATCAGACTTACCCATGTTTCGTACCTGAAGAGGGAACGCGAGATTCTCAGCAACGGTCATATGGGGAAACAGTGCATAGTTCTGAAAAACCATACCAATACCCCGTTTATGGGGCGCTACATTGTTGATGGTTTGACCGTTCAGATAGATGTTGCCTTTGGTCGCAGTTTCGAAACCAGCGAGCATCATCAACGAAGTCGTTTTGCCTGAACCGGAAGGCCCAAGCATGGTTAGAAACTCACCGCGTGGGACGTCTATATTCAGGTCTTTAACTACGAGAGTCCTGCCATCGTAGCTTTTCTGAACACCCTCAAATCGTACAAAAGCCTCACTGGAAGCTGAATTTTCCATTTGTTTTTATGCCTCGCTACAATCTGTTGTTTGTTGCCTGCAAATTCAAAATAGGTAGTTAGATACAGTTTTTTTTCTTTTATTACCCTACGATATTCCGAGCCAAGAGTGCAAACATAACCTTCCGAAAGCGGTAATTAAGTAATAATGTACTGTTTTATTCCTTTTGATGTTCTGTTTTCTCTGCCTTTATTGCCCATTCGCGACATTTTACTATTTGCTTTTGACGGTTCTGTAACAGCATGGGTCGATAATGCTCTGCTCTAACTTGGTGCTGTGTTCGATTCTTACCGGCTTCAATCTCAATTTTTTGTATTGTTAACACCTTATCTGCCCCATTTTGGTTCTATGATTCTAATGGTGAGCGGTAGAGCGGTATTGAACTTGTAGTGTGAAGTCCGGATACAACAGAGAGATGTGTTCAGGCATAGAATTTTTGGTCGAGGGTAGATGCGGGGGAGCCCCAGAGATTGTATCGAGCCTGTTGAACGATTGGATTCAAAGCAGGGTGTCTTAGTATTGAGCTGAAATTTTCTATTCAATATTACGCAAAACCTTAACCAGTATATTAACTGCACTTTAGCTGTATTAAATGGACGATTAACCCAAGTTCTATCTCAAGTTTTGTCTTAAGAAACATGACAACAACTAGCTCAAGACCTCTCATTAAACGACTCAGTATTTCTTAGTCATCTGTGCATAATGAGTCTAAGCATAGTCTAATATGTGATGAATGCACCATATGTGATCTACTTTTCGAATCGGTATGTTTCCTGCCATATCAATTATATAGAGGATCTGGATTCAATATGAAATGTTAAAGTTGGTCAGCTTAGGTGCGTTTTTGTCTGGTAAGTAGGCTGAGTGCACTGTTTATGACAGCGGAGTATAAGTGTCCCGAAAAGATTTCGTTTTTCAATGACCAAATGGATCGCTATTAGATTATTGCAGCGGCAGCGATAAAGTGGCAGATTTCAGTTTGAGCAGCGTAGAAAATTTTAATACTAGTGGGCTAGTACACGCCGCATTTGAGGGGAATGTTTTTTGGGATTTTGGAGACAAAGGTATCAATCGACTCCAAGTATCAGGGTGTCTAATCGATAGGTGAAGGTGACTGCCGAACCTTCATAAAACTGGTTCATGAAGATTCGGTGGCCAGGCTTTCAGAGGAGCGGTTAGCGTTTGTATTTACCGGAACCTTTACCTCGGCCGCCTTTTCTTCCTTTAGGTTTCGGGGAGCTGTGGCTTTCGTCTTTGACGGCTAGTTCAAACTCGATTTTGCGTTGATCCATATCGACCCGCACCACCCGAATTTGAATTTTGTCGCCGATACTGAAGGTGGCTTTAGTGCGTTCGCCAACTAAGCGTTGCTGAGCGGCATCAAACTGATAATAATCATTATTCAGGGCAGTGACATGGACCAGACCTTCTACCTGGGTATCATCCAGCTCAATAAACAGGCCGAAGTTGGTTACGCTGCTGATAACGCCGCCGAAGACATCTCCGACGTGCTCCTGCATATACTCACACTTAAGCCAGGCTTCAACATCCCAGCCAGCTTTGTCAGCGCGGCGAGAAACCAGCGAGCAATGTTCAGCCAGGTTTTTCATCTTCGCCAGATCATAAGGATAACTCTTGCCCGCTTCCAGGGGCTGAGCAGTCTTCACTCGGTGTACTGGATCAGATCCGACACCGGTGACTTTTTTCAGTGCCCGGCGCAGTACGCTACCGCTTTCGCTTTGACGAATAACCGAGCGGATCGCCCGGTGAACAAGTAGATCAGGATAGCGACGTATCGGCGAAGTAAAGTGCGCATAGGCTGGGTACGCCAGACCAAAATGGCCCTGGTTATCAGAGCTGTATTCCGCCTGACTTAGTGAGCGCAGCATCATCGTACGGATAATTTGTGCATCGTTTCGCTCACCAATACCGCGTAGTAAACGATCATAATGTGCGGGAGTTGGCTTGTCGCCACCGGCTAGATTAAGACCTCTTTCACTGAGAAATTTGCGCAAGTTGGTTAGTTTCTTTTCCCCTGGCCCTTCATGTACACGATACAGTGCTGGAAGTTCCAGTTTCTCTAGAAATTGTGCGGTAGCAACGTTAGCGCAGAGCATGAACTCTTCGATCATCTTATGAGCATCGTTACGATGCACCGGTACGATCTTATCGATTTTACGATCTTCGGTGAATTTAAACTGTACTTCCTGCTTTTCAAAGTCGATAGAACCGCGTTTGGTGCGGGCTTTTCTCAACACTGCATATAGCTGGTGAAGTGCATGAAGATGCGGAACTACATCAGCATGTTTACGGGCAACCGTTTTACCAAGATCAGTTTCAGCTGCTGAGACTAACGCGCCTACTTGAGTATAAGTCAGACGTGCGTGGGAATGGATAACGGCTTCGGAGAACTTGTAACTCGTCATCTTACCGGCTTTATTGATAGCCATCTCGCAGACCATGACGAGTCTATCGACATGAGGGTTTAACGAGCACAAACCATTGGATAGTGCTTCTGGCAGCATCGGTACTACGTGACCAGGAAAGTACACTGAAGTGCCTCGTTCTGCGGCTTCTTCATCCAAAGGGCTTCCAGGTATTACATAGTGTGATACATCTGCTATCGCAACAGATAAACGCCAGCCACCGGACTTACGCTTTTCACAGTAGACGGCATCATCGAAATCACGGGCATCTTCACCATCGATAGTGACGAAAGCGAGGTCTCTTAGATCTGCCCGGTGTTGCTTATCTGATTCACTGACGTCTTCGCCCATCGCTTCGGCAGCTTTGAGTGCATCCTGGGGCCACTTATGAGGAATGTCGTGGTTACGAATGGCAACGTCGATCTCCATGCCTGGGGCCATAGAGTCACCCAGCAGTTCGACTACTTTGCCTTCTGCATTAAAACGATTACAGGGGTATTCGGTGATCTCAACGGTGACATACTGGCCCGCTTTCGCGCCTTTTAGCTGGTCATCCGGAATGTCGATCTCGTTACGAATACGGCTGTTTTCAGACTGGATGAAGTATTCACCGTCTTCTTCGCTTAAACGGCCGACTACTTGAGACATTTTTTGCTCAAGTACTTTAACTATCTGTCCTTCCTGGCGTCCACGACGGTCGATACCGCTGACACGTACCTGTACGCGATCCCCATGAAAGGCTTTTAGCATCTGGCTTTCGTGTAGGTAGAGGTCATCACCATCGCCATCCTGCGACAGAAAGCCAAAACCATCGGGGTGTCCGATAACACTGCCTTTTATTAAATCTTCTTCCCGAAGCAGGCTATAGCCTTTACGAGGATCGAAGTTGAGCTGTCCATCACGCTCCATGGCGCGCAGACGACGTCGCAATGCCTCTTTTTCTTCGCTATCAAAGAGCTTAAGTGTTTGGCCTACCTGTTCCCGGTTTAATGTTTTGCCAGGCTCATCAAACAGTCCCATGATGAATTCGCGGCCGGGAATAGGATTGCTGTATTTTTCGAAATCTCCGGCATTGATTGCCGATTTGGAATTATTGCTCATTCTTTTCTCAAATAAACAACTGCAAACAATGCCCCGGTAGTTTGAATAATTCACTGTAATGCGGATCAGACATAACGGGACAAGATTGTAGCTGGTGTCACTCAATTCGTTGAGTGAATCAAATTAGATTGTTTTCAGAACAGCGATTCGTCGCTACGTTTATTACGTTAATCTGAAAACCATAAATTCATGCTGAGATTTTTCATATCATATCTCGGGCATGTGACAAAAATATTTACACTGTATCTAGGTGCCCGCGGCACATAGTTACCACAGCGATTTTTATTAATCTGCGGGCCAATATTTTGGCAAAGCAGGGCGAACAACCCAGATGGAAAACAAGAAATTTTATCTGGAAGATGATCTGGTCGATTTTAATTGAGTATTTCGTACAACTATTTGGATATAGTCTCTGCACCTGAGAGAAAAGTCTCAAGTGAATCGAACGAACAACAAAAAGGACCTGATAGCGAAAAAATAAGACTGGAATTTAAAACAGAGGGACGAGAATACTTTTAGTAACGTGACGACAGTAATACAACGACAACAAATGGTTAAAAAATAGACTTTTTCTAAGCTACGACAACTATATAGTGTTACAGCGTTATGTCAATGTTTCTATAAAGCACAGGCAGGAAGGAGTCCTGTGTCATCAGTGGATTTTGATAAAGTTTTCAGTTAAATAGTCGGTCAGTGATCTAACCGTTAAAGGCAGATGATTTCTTGAAGAATAGAGCTCGTAAACTTAAGGTCATGGGGTTTCTATTTTGGCAATCTTTGGGACTAGGCTATATAGAAAGACCAACGCCTTCCGCTCAAGCTATAGAAATAATTGAGCTAGAAAAAGAGCACGTTTGGAGATTTCTAATAGTCTGAAACTAAGCTTATAGAATATCCTTTGGGCTTTATTGAGACTCTATCGGCTTTCTTTAAAACGCCTTCTGGGAAAGGAATGTTAAAACCGGCTTTTCCTGAATTGCTCTTTCCTGCAGTAATAAGGTCTCCTCGAGTATCGTCACATAGACAGTTTGCAATTAATAGGTCATTCACAAATAGCTCTATTGTGACGGGCTCATCCGATCCGATTTTCAGAAACCAACCTGAAATTTGTTTTCCCGATACATGATCGATATACCCATCAAATCCTTCTCTATTCAAAGTGGTTATTTGTAGAGAAATATCAGCCCATTGAGTGTATATCTCGGGTGAGGCCTCAATTATTTCACTGGCTTGCTCAATTAGGCTCTCTGATGCATCAATGTCACAAAATTCAGCAAGCTCTCTCAAATGAGCTTTCTTACCCAACAAAAGTTTTTCATAGGATATATGTAACGCAGGAAAACTGTTGTTGTCGGTAAACTTTAAAATTCGCTTGTATGCGGCCAGACTTGAATGCATAGCATCGGATATATCTCCGCCGTGAACATATTGCTTACGGCTAGCAATGGCAAAAATATCGCGATACACAAAGATGAAACTTGGATTAGAAAACAGCTTCGAAACTCGCTGAAGCTTGCTGTTACTATCGGGGAGCTTCCATGCAAATTGCTCATATTTCTCTTCATAAATAGCTATGAGTGTTGCAACTTTTTTCCAGTCTCCCGCTCTAAACGCATTCGCGAGTCCTAAATCTTCATAATTGGGCTCATGGTAATTATCACCCAGAGATACACCAAGGGCTTTAAGAGTAGCTGCTATAGCGGATGTCCCGCCTCTCTGAACGCCAACAACTATGAACTGTCTGCGTTTACTATTCGCATTAATGTTTTTTTTAGCAGAAAAGATCATGTTTTACCCTTAGCTAAGGAACGCTGTTTTAACGGGACAGTTGTGACAGAGTTGGAACGGCTGTACTTTGTCAGAACTTCAATAATTTCAATATTATAGGATTATGCTCGCCGCTTATCACGCCAAAAAGATTGCATTAGCAGGTTATACTCATTTTTTTATAGATCTGGCCGATATTTTTTGCCTTATACCGTATCATCAGATATAGAGCTGAGATGAAAGGGGCAGTTCTTCGGCCTTGTCTTTTAGTTGCCTTTCTCTGTTAGGTTTATCTCCGGATCACATTTGCCAATTTTGTTTTTCCTAGAGTTATATGCCTCGATAATAGTGGCATATATTAGAGCTCCTTCTTTTCACTAATACTCCGACATCGGTCAGTCATCCTCTTACTTATTCGAAGACCGGCCGAGCATGCCCGTGATGTTTCAATATGAGACGAAAATTAATAATCGTGGTGCGATCAGGAAGAGGTTTATTGAGTGAAAAGCTTTAAATATCCGTATCGTTGCAGTTTTAGAAAGGGCATCTGCAGTTACAGGATCTTTAGGCTATAGAATTGCTGGAGGTAATAAATACGCTGCATTGTCGACGTCGATCATTACTAGGCTTTGAGTAATAAGGCTCAATAGTTGCTTCAACCCGTTGTTACCGAGTGAGCGTTGTCATTCGAGCTAAGAGTTACTCGTTATGTGTTTGATGTGAATTCTGGCAATGCTCGTTTTTAGAAAAACTGAACGGTTGTTTTATGTTCAATTTTTGACGATAGAGAAGCCAAGGGCTACCTTATGTGAGGACATTTAATCGCAGATTCCTTTGCTCTTTTCAGTTAACCAAATTGGGGTGGAACTAAGCCAGAATTTCCGGAAACTAGTATAAAATAAGTATAGATTTGTTTTAATCCTTAATTAAGGCCAACATAATTAAGGATTATTCGTCATGTATAGCGTTATAAAGCCAGCTGTTTATGACGAACGGATAGATGAACTTAAATAAGTTGTCCTCAATGTTGTAGGGGTTGTAAGGTCTATGATTTCAAAAGCTTTGGACTGCCCATTCTGCTTAAAGACGGCATCAGAGGTAAAAAAATCGGGCGCTATAACTTATCAGGTTTGCTGCTCTAGTTGCTCCGCAAAGGGGCCATCTGCGAAGACAGCAGAGCAGGCAGTTCATCAATGGGAATCATTTTTTCAAGACGTTAGCTTATCTAAGCTAGTGATTGATGAATCTCCAGATATTATTCTAATAAAAGACTGGGATGGGCGCTTCCTTCTAGGTAATCCTGCTCTAGCACAGCTCTATGGAACTACTCCAGATCAGCTAATCGGTCATGACGATGGGCATTTCAATCCCAATCAGGAACAAGTTGATTTCTACTTAGCCAGTACCCGTGACGTCATTCGCTCCGGGGAAGTTCAGTATGTTGAAGAGTCGTCGACGGATAACATTACTGGCCAGGTCAAACACTACCTTTCTGTTAAAAAACCCTTTTATGGACCCACTGGTGAACCTCGAGTTTTGGTGATTGCCAACGACATAACGGAGCTGAAAGTAGCCTACCAAAAACTGGA
>JAGPUU010000261.1 GCA_018067325.1 Amphritea sp. | reverse complement strand
ATCAAACAACCCGCGTTGCTGCTCGCCCTGGGGCGGCTCAGACAGCGCAATTGATCCGGTTTCAGACAGCTGACTCAGCCGCGCTTGCAGCTCTTCATTACTGTCTGCGCCATTTAATACCAAGTAGCCAAGGGCGGTTCGATGCAAGCCACTCTTTTTTGACCGACCATCAGCAATGTTTGCCAGACCAATGTAACAGCCGTAGACCGAACGGGTCAGCGCAACATAGAGCAAGCGCAGATCTTCAGCCAGGCGCTCTCGCTCAGCCTGCGCCAAACTATCACTGTCTTTGCTGTCAAGGTGATAACAAAGCTGATCTTGTTGATTATGGAACAGCGGCTCACGGGCCTTGATAAAGGTACAGGCGAAAGGCAGGAAGACCAACGGATATTCAAGCCCCTTACTCTTGTGTACGGTAATGACCGTTACCAGGCCGGAATCACTTTCAAGGCGCAAACGCTGTTCATCGCTCTCACCATTGGGATTCAACAACTGATCGCTATACCAGCGCATGAGCGCAGCGACACCTTCTTGTTCCATACTAGCGCGTTGGAGAATTTCCCCCAGATGCAAAAGGTCGGTCAGACGCCGCTCTCCTTGTACCTGTCTTTGTAACGACTCTGCCAGCCTGCGGCGCCGTATCAGCCGACGAAGCATGGGCAGTACGCCGAGATCTAACCAAGCTTCCCGGTATTCGGTAAACTCCGCTACCAGCTGCTCCCAGAGCTGCTCATCGATACTCAGCCTGTCTAACCAGGCGGCCGGATAATTCATCAACCCAGTGGCTAACGCTGCCCGAAGACGACTTTCATTCTGTGGCTCTGCTACAGCCAACAAAAGCAGTTTCAGGTCATAGGCTTCCCGGGTACTGAAAACACTATCCCTGCCACTGAGGTAGACACTGTGAATCCCTCTGTCGGACAACGCGCCCATGACCGCCGCAGCTTCCTGACGATTACGCACCAGCACGGCGATATCTTTGGCCTGCAGCCGCTGATCTCCGATTAGCGCCTCACCTTCAGCCGCCGCCGTCAGCTTAGTATCAATATCACAGGCACAGGCATCCGCCATCTGTTGAAGATAGTTCTGTTTACTAAGCACCGGCGCATCACAAAACCAGAATTGCAGTGAAGCCGGCGTTCGGCCATACAAGGTAAACGGCGTCTTATCTGCTTTACCTCCCTCCGTTACTGGCAAGAAAGGAATATCATCATTGTATATAAACGGAGCATCGCAGCCGCCAAAGAGCTTGTTGACCCCCTCTATCATCGCCTTCGATGAACGCCAGTTAGTGCCTAGCGTATAGTGCTCGGTTACTGCCCTGCGCGCTTTGATATAGGTGAAAATATCCGCACCGCGGAAACCATAGATCGCCTGTTTAGGGTCACCGATCATAAACAACCCGCGCTCCGGGGTATCTGGATACAGGGTGCTGAAAATACGGTATTGCAGCAGATCGGTATCCTGAAACTCATCGATCATTGCCACCGGGAACTGCGTATTGATCGCTTTCACTAGCGCTTCACTGCTGCCCCCCTGCAATGCGGCATCCAACTGACTGAGAAGATCATCAAAAGACAACAGGCGATAATCCTGCTTTAGCTTATTGAACCGCTGCTCCACCTTTTGCAAGGTATAGGTCAGCAACAGTTCTCGCAGGGGTAAACGATGCTCGAAATAGCTTTCACAGAGCACAAACAGCGGATGTTCGGGGATTTTCTTACCCGCAGGTGTTTTTTCTTCTAACAATGACTGACAAAACTTGCCAATCTCAGTTTCCGGTACATTGTTAGTATCCCCCAGCGCATACTGGTCAATGGCCGCCAGCCATTTGGGAACTGAGGTCTTACGATAGCTGTTTTTATTGATCCCGGAAGCCTGAATCAACTCCGCCAGATCAAGCTGCTGATCCTGCACGTAGCTTAGCCATTGCTGTCGAAAGCCCGTCAGCCACTTTTGACTCGCCTGCCACAGCTGCTGCAAATTATCGGTTTTCAGTTCCGGGATAAGCTGCACACCGGGGCGCCCCAGTAGAGGCCTGAGTGCCGCCAACAGTGAATCAGGCCCCGGCCAGATCGCCTGTATCGCTTCACTCAACTGACTATCCGTTGGATAGATAAGTCCGCGCCAGCAATCTAACAAAGCCTGACGCAAGAGTGGCCCCGCATCAGTAACCAGTTCAGTCTCAAACAGACTTCCGCTTTCAAACGCATGCTGGCGCAGCATCCGCTGGCAAAAGCCATGGATGGTAAAAATCGCCGCTTCATCCATCTGTCGGCCAGCTAGTTCAAGCAGCCGTGCAGAGCGGGACAGATCACTCTGTTGCTCATAAAGAGCCTTCAGGAAGGGATCTTTAGTTTCAGCCCCTCTGAAGACCTGACAGGCCTCCTGAATTCGATTTCGAATCCGGTCTCGAAGCTCTTCTGTCGCCGCCTCGGTAAAAGTAACCACCAGAATCTGGTCCACACGCAATGCAGTGTCAGCCTCAGTGCTGCCCAACAATAAACGCAGATACAGGGCGGTAATCGTATAGGTCTTACCGGTGCCGGCACTGGCTTCTATCAGTCGGCGTCCGGAAAGCGGAAAACTAAGTGGATCAAGCAGCGTTACCTTACTCATCACCAGGCTCTCCTTCACTATCGCCATCACCCTGCAGCAGTAACTCAGCGACGGGCTGATAGAGCAACTCAGAGAGCGCATTAAATCGGGGGCCCAATGCATTGAACTCCGGATAGACACGGCTGATATACAGATCACGGGATTCACCCATTCCCGTAAAGGCATCGATATTAAAACACTTCACCGCCTCAGCCATGCCCTTCTCTTCGCCTTTCTCAATAGTCTTAGACTCCAGAACCCATGCCGTATCGGCAGGCAACGGTAGCGGTTCACAAAAGCCCTGGCGGTAGGCATTCAGCCATTCCTGAAGATAATCCAGTGCCCGCCCCTGCTCCAGAGGTTCAAACCAATGCCTGCCATTCAAACCAAAAAAGTTTGATTGGAGGCTTCGGCCACTGGCACAGAGCACCAGATGTTCCAGCCAGAGATGAATAATATCCCGGCCCTTCGCGTTCGCCGCCCGATAACGTACCAACCCGGTAGAATGCAGGCCGGTTAGCCAGCCACTGAGTTTTATACCTGCTACCACTAACTGACACTCGGCTCTATCTGACTTATCAAGATGAGGCCTGATCTTTTCCGCCATATCCTGGCAGTCGTAGCGTAGCTTTCGTGTCTGTAGCTGAGCAGCAATGCCCACCGGTAGCAACCCCGAGGCCTCAATACGATTAAAACAGTGATCCAGACCGTCTTTGATAGCGGCATCAAGCAACTGCTGTTTCAGTTGGTAAGCGGTTAGGCCATCTAACTGAAACGGCTCTTCATCTTGCTGTTCAATGGTCGCATCATTAAAGAAAACTTTAAGCCTACGTTGAAAGAAATATTTGATGGGATTACGTGCAAATGCCAGCAGCTCAGACAGTTCCAACTCTTCCAGGGGTTCTGCGGCCAATGGCGTGGTAATAAAGCTTTGCTCAGCCTCTCCCTCATCTTTTAACAGAGGTAGCCACTCACTGGCATAACTAAACAGAGGCGAGTCCGGCGTGAAATACTGCTCATTGAAAGGCTGTAACGGATGCTGAACTAACAGCGTTTTATGCAGATCCTCTGCTTCCAAGTGATGCTCAAAACAATAGCTCTGCTGACAATACTCCAACAGTTCACTGATCAATACCGAGGGTA
>JAGPUU010000041.1 GCA_018067325.1 Amphritea sp. | reverse complement strand
GAGGCCGACGCACAGACCGCAGTTTCTTTTATATTGCCTACAAAATGTGTGACCGTAAACGTTCATCCCGGTACTGATGGAGTACATTCGGCAACTCTGGAGGCATTAAGTGCCGCCGGTGTGGATGCCGGCAGCCCAGCGCATATCGATTTTTCCAAGGGCAATGTAAAAGCTCGTATCCGCATGGCCATTCAATATGAGATCGCCGGCTTGCTCGGTGGACTGGTCTTAGGCACCGATCATTCCGCAGAGAACATCACCGGTTTTTATACCAAGCATGGCGATGGCGCCTGTGATCTGGCACCACTGTTCGGCCTGAGCAAACGACAAATTCGAGCAGTGGCTGAAGCCCTGGGCGCACCTGAACAACTCATTCACAAGACTCCCACTGCAGATCTTGAGTGTGATGAACCTCAGAAAGCGGATGAAGCCGCACTGGGGCTCAGCTACGATCAGATTGATGACTTCTTAGAAGGCAAGGCCATCAGTTCAGAAGTAGAAGAAAAACTAATAGCCATCTATATGCGGACTGAACATAAACGCCAACCGATACCGACGATCTACGATTAAAAAAAGGCCTCATGAGAGGCCTTTTTTATCTGACGCCCATATCTAATGAGCGAACCTGATGAGCTACACCCGCCCTTCCAGTTGATAAGGTGCAGGATTGATCACCGGTTGACGGCCCAGCAACAGATCAGCCAGCAACCGTGTCGATGCAGGCGCCAGGACTAAACCGTTGCGATAGTGTCCCGCATTGATATATAGATTGTCATAACCCGGTACCCCACCGATATAGGGAATTCCTTCAGGAGACCCTGGTCTTAAACCTGCCCAATGATGCTCAAGTTCATACCCTTCCAGGGCTGGACAGATATTAAGAGCCGTTTGGTAAAGAGACGCCTTCGCTTCTTCCGTCGTTTGTTTATCAAAGCCAACCCGCTCCAGAGTACTCCCCACCAGTATCCGACCATCATTACGAGGAATTAGATAGCGTCCTTCCATCAACACCACGCGATTAATCAAACCTACTGGCGCCTTAAACACCATCATCTGACCCTTGACCGGCTCGACTGGCAACTCGATCCCAAGTGGCGCTAGCAACTCACCACTCCAGGCTCCCGCCGCGAGAATAACTTTATTCCCGGATAGCATCTGATCAGCTAATCGTACGCCGGTTACGGATCTATCCTTAACAATGAGCCCTTCTACCCTGCTCTGCTCTATCAGGTTGATATTCGCAGTAATCTCCATACTGCGTCGCAGAGAGCGTCCCAAACGAGGATTACGGATACTGGCAACCTCAGGCATCCATAAAGCAGAGCCACAACCTGACGATAAGTTAGGCTCTTTCTGATACAAAAATTCGCTACTAACCTGCTCCATCGGCTTCTGATACTTACGCCCCCAGTCCAAGGCTTCCTCAGCATCCTCAACACCGACCATAAACATCCCTTTTTGGCGAAGCTCAGGATCCAAATCAGTCTCTTCCAAGAGCTGCTGAGCCAGGTGGATATAACTGGTTTGCGACCAAGTCGCCAGAGCTGTCACTGGGTCGGAATAACGCCAGGGATAAAGGGGTGAGACGATACCACCGCCAGCCCAGGACGCTTCCTGCGCACAGTTATTCATATCCACAAGGGTGACTTCAGCACCCGACTGCGCCAGCTCTCTGGCCGTCAGCATACCGATCACTCCTGCACCAATAATCAGGTAGTCAGACATAGATGAGCCTTATGGTTTGTACAAAGAGGAAAGAGTATATAAAAAAACGCGCCGGGGCGCGTTTTATTTAAAACTTCAATGATCTCTACCAATCTTCTTCCGCTGCATCTGGAAAGTTATCACCATCAGCATCCAGCTTACGATTACCCCGTGAATCAATAAGTAAATTTAGATCAGCAGCCTGTGCGCCTGTCGCAGCCGCAACCCCGATAAAGCAGTTTGGCGTTACGCAGCCTGCACCACTAGTAATTGAAAGATTGTAATAACCTTCAGGAGACTGGTTTGATGCGTTTAACTGAGCAGCGCCAGCACCTATCGAGCCAGCATAGGTGCGATTATCATAGAAGAATCGCTCCTGCTGTGCAGCTAAATTCATCAGTGCAGCCTGCCCATCTGAACGTCTCGTGTTTTGCATTTGAGACAGGTATGACGGATAGGCTATAGAGGCAATTAATCCTATGATAGCCACAGTGATCATCAGTTCTAACAAAGTAAATCCACTATTTTTATTCATATCAATTACTCACCAAACAACTTACGCCAACTCATTTCACCACTATAGATAGAGCCTTCATTATCCTGCTCAATTCTAATAGTTTTACCATCTGCAGTATTTACAAAAGCACTAGTACCATCTCCATCGGCATCAGTATAACCACTACCCCGATGCAAACTTGGTGTGACTGCCGGCGCGCTACCTACCTCAATAACCGTCTCAACATATGCAGTACCACTATCGTCATAAGTTCCTATTATCGGTGACGCGTTTGCTGTGCCGGTAATATAATTAAGAACATACAAACGAGAAGTGCCTTTATATTCACAAGCATCAGGAATCGGTTCATAGCTGGTATAGGTGAGTGTTCCGCCTAATAACGCGGGCGAACCAATAACTTTATTACCGGCTCCTAAGTCTTTCTTCCAACCATGGTAGTAACCTAACGAAGCGGTATCAGATTTATACTGCGCAAGAATAGTTTCTAACTTTTTCTGATTATCCCCACTAGTAAGACCACTAACCCCGCTCACCCCTGTTAGCGAACCATTGCTCGCCTGCACCTTCGCATTAGAGACATCCACAAGATCATCAGACACCGCCCAGGTCAGGTTTCCACTCGTATTTCCTGTACCAGTGACTCTTGGCTCTTTAATACCATAGTAAGAATGAACCGTAGCATCCTGAGTATCCTCACGGGTATAAAAACGACCCGTTCCTGTATAAACCCAACGATTTTCACGGTAATCCAAACCCACACCGGGCTTAGAAGATATTGGCTTGCCAATCGGCGTAAGCAAAGAAGTAGCCCAAGAAGTTACTGGAAGATAGCCACCAGAGCTTTCAATCTGAATCCGGAATAAATCTCCGCCCCAACCACTAGGGTCACCTGTCACACTACCAAAATAGATAGCATCGGCCGCCGCATCAAGATCATAGTCCACAACAACTGGCTCACTAATAAAGCTCGTGCTGTTATCTATAGTACTGCTGTTATAGGTTGCATCCGCCAATGCCAATTTGCCACTAGTACCAAAATCAGTTTCTAATGAAATAAGGTTGTCTTTATAGTCCATATCTAATAAATACAACGCACCTCGACTGGTACTCTTTACATCTAAAAATCCAGCCGGATTATTAGTAGGCCCTGATGACAGCATCAAATACCATTTATCATTAGCTGAACTGTATTTAACCCGTAAAGGACTGGGACGAGACAACGTAAAGCCTAAATCAGCATCGGTAAACTCCAACATTAGCTTGGGTGCCGACTCAGGATCTGTCACATCAAAGACAAAGTATGACGAGGTAATTCGGCGATCAGGAGTCGTTGAGTCATTATCATGATCGACTTCAACACCACCGCCACCAAGACGCATTCCGCCAACTAAAACAGTGCCCCAACCACTCGTATGGGTACTATCGGGTGTGAATATCTGTGCATCAAAGACTCTAGGCGTAAGATCTACCCCATAGATGTGGTTTCCTCCTACAGCGCCATAACTGGGCGTAGCAAGATATTTCAAATGCGGTAACATAGCTTGCGGGATATAAGCCCACATCTCAGAGCCTAATTCGAACGTACTGTCATCGCCGGCCGTACTGCTGAGAGTTGGCGGTCCTTTATAGAATTTTTTGGTTGCCGAATTAAACCATCCAGCATTAAATGCATGTAACATCCCATCGTTACCACCTACATACAGTACATTTCGACGGTTTTTCCATTTCCGTTTAT
>JAGPUU010000475.1 GCA_018067325.1 Amphritea sp. | reverse complement strand
ATGAATGAGTTACACCCATAAAAGTATGCTTTTGCTGAGTGCCAATTGAGCGAGTTGATCTAGGGGGGGTTAAGTGACAAATAAAACGCAAAGCGTGGCCAAAAAAGTCGCGCGGTTACAGATTGAGTAAATCTACTATAGAGGCTACGCGTAAAGAGTGTTTGAAAAAGAGGTGGTTTTACAGTTGAAGAGTAACTAGTTGCACTTAGCTACCTGAACTTAGCTGCTGCTCTGACCAGATATGGACCAGAGCCCAGAAACAAAAAAGCCCTGCATTTGACTGCAAGGCTTAAATGAGAAGTGGTGCCCGGACTCGGAATCGAACCAAGGACACGAGGATTTTCAATCCTCTGCTCTACCGACTGAGCTATCCGGGCAACACGAGGTGCGTATTAAACTGATTTCAGGCGGCGCTGTCAACAAACACACCGCATTTAATCGTTTTTTTTCACAGATATTGCCAAGTCGCTTACTTAGAAGGCGGAACGTAACCTTCTGCTTTCTCGTAGTCTTCGCCGTCCATGAACTTTTGCATCTCTTGCTGCAGGTATTCACGGGTAGATGGGTCCATCATGCTCAGGTGTTTCTCATTGATCAGCATGGTTTGGTGGTTGGTCCACTCGGTCCAGGCTTTTTTCGAAATGGTATCGAATACCAGCTGGCCTTTGGCGCCCGGATAAGGGGGATTTGCCAGTGCTTCCAGTTCCTCTTTGTACTTGCGGCACATTACGGTGCGGGTCATCTTCTTCTCCAACGTTGTTCTGAGCGATGCTATATGCTTCTTTCTTAGTCTAGAAGCTTAGCTCTTTAGTTTACCCAGTAATTTTTTCACGGGGGCGGCCAGGCCGACCTTCTGTGGCTGGTGCAAGTTATACCAGAGAGTGGCAGGCTGTTCCATGACATGATTTGTAAGGTCTTTGTTCTGTTCTTTATCTAACAGGGAGACCTGTACCGGGGTGATATCCAGATGGAAGTGGCTGAAGGTGTGTCTGACCGGTTCTAACGGTGTGGCGCTGTCAGGGTCGATTGGCAGGCCTGTTTCCTGAGCTGCGTCGCGCAGGTCAGAGGTTTCCGGCAGGCTCCACAGGCCGCCCCAGATTCCCGTTGGGGGGCGTTGACGCAGTAGAACCTGTCCCTGCTCATCTCGAATGAGCAGCATTAGGGTCTGTTTAACCGGTATGACTTTCTTCGGTTTAGATTCTGGAAGTTCATTTGCGCGGCCCTGCATATAAGCCTGGCAGCCTTTTTGCAGTGGACAGAGCAGGCAGGCGGGCTTACTTCGGGTACAGAGAGTCGCCCCCATATCCATCATCGCCTGGGTGTAATCGGCCACCCGCTCAGTCGGGGTGTTTAGTTCGGCGTAATGCCACAGCTGTTTAATGTTTTCAGTGGTACCGGGCCAGCCACTGATTGCATAGTAGCGCGCTAATACCCGCTTAACATTACCATCGAGAATCGCAGCCCGTTTACCGGTGGAGATCGACAGAATTGCTCCGGCGGTGGAACGACCGATGCCGGGAAGTTGCTCTAGTTCTTCAACCGTTTCGGGAAACTGGCTACCGAAATCCTGGCTGATGATCTTTGCGGTTTTATGTAGGTTACGGGCGCGGGCGTAGTAACCCAGTCCGGTCCAGAGATGCAATACTTCATCCTGATCGGCAGCGGCAAGTTCTTCAACCGTGGGGAACTGCTCCCGGAATTGTTCAAAATAGGGGATCACCGTGGCGACCTGAGTCTGCTGTAGCATAATCTCAGAGAGCCAGGTGAAGTAGGCGGTTTTGTTTTCCTGCCAGGGCAGGTCGTGACGGCCGTGCTGATCAAACCAGACCAGCACAGCTTGGGAGAACTGTTCAGCTGTCATTAGTTACCGAACAATCCTTTCAGTAGTTTCTTAGCGCCCTCTGTTTTGCTGCCACTGTCGCCACCCAGTTTTTTCATGAGCGCGCCTTCAATTTTTTTCTTGGCTTTCTGCTTGAGTAAATCTTTCAGCACGCTGGCATCCGGACGACAGAGTTTAGCGGGTTCGGTATCGAAGCTACCTTTACAGTTAACCGGCCACTCAACCCCTTCCAGGTTGTTATTGACGGCGCAGGTTTTCTTAAACAGGTTTTCTTCGATGGTCAGGCCAAGACGGTAATCCAGATTTTGCGCTGGCAGGCTGACTTTACCTTTACCGCGCAGACTGATGGCGTCTAGTTTGGTAATCAGATCCTGGTTACTGACTACGCCGTTAGTGAACTTGAAATTACTGCTCAGGTCGGCGAATGGGGTAGAACGATCAACCTGATCGGCCGTCGTGGTGAGTGATGCGACGTTGTTAAAGCCCTGGCAGATAGTCTGGGCGATATCGATCCCTTTAATCTCACCGTTTGGCATAGTGACTTTAGCGTTACCGTTGAGGCTGTTAATGATCGAATGTACTGACTCGCCCCGGGCGGTGATATTTGATTGAGTATTGAAGGTACCGGTTAGACGGTCAACGTCAGCCATATCTTTCAACAGATCACCGATCTGAATACCTTTGATGTTTTTCTTTACGGTGAGCTTAGTCGGTGACTTACGCACATCGACAACGACCGAATTGCGTAGCGTACCGCTGTACATATCGGCGTTGATCTTGCTCATGTTTACCAGTCCACCGTGGGCACTGGTAGCTAGTTCAAGATTGCTCAGCGTAAGACCGTTAATCAGCAGCGTCGTCAGCCCCAGATCAACATCCATCTCCAGCCCTTTAAGTAGCTCTACAGGTACCACTGGCTCTTTAGAGTAGCCGGTGGACTTGGCCGAACCACCGGAAGAGGCGGTGTCTGCTGGTTGCTCTGTAGCCGGAGGCAGGTAACGATCGGCATTAAGCTTGTCGCCCTTCAAATTGAAGGCGATAGAGCCGTTTACCAGATTCATGGCGAAGTTACCGTTGAAACTTGTGTCATCCAGCTTCAGGCTCATCTTGTTCAGACCCAGAGTGTTAGGCGCGCCTCCCAGTTGGGCGTCGAAGCTAATAGCTTTGAGTACGTCAGGGTCGGTGGTTTCAATTGCCGGTTGGCCGAGTGCGGCCAGTAACTCCTGGAGGCTGAACTGGCTGACTTTCAGGTTACCGGTAATCACCGGCTTGCTGAAACTTTTAACGCTAACATCACCGCTAGCAACAAGGTTGGCTGCGGTGAGGCTCATCCCTTTCAGGCTGGCTGTTTCAGTGTTCAGATCGCTTTCAATATCGGTGTTCAGTTTTAC
>JAGPUU010000029.1 GCA_018067325.1 Amphritea sp. | reverse complement strand
ATGAATGCCTGCATCTTCTCTGACAAGTGAACGGATGGCGCGCAGACTATTAACACAAACTTTACAGTTGATAGCCGCCATTGGAAATCGAGCACCATCGACAAACTCAATATCACTCTTCGCTTGGGCGGGTGTATACATCACAAAATGGTGATCAGCGAGATCACCCGGAGTATTGGGGACGCCATAGCTCTTAAGATAGTCGGGACTAGCCACCAGAACCCGGGGAATATCACCCAAATATTTCGCAATAAGACTCGAATCAGGCATAGAGCCTATACGGATGGCCACATCCAGATGCATTTCAGTTAAATTGACAAACTCACTACCAAGTAACAACTCAAAAGAGATCTCAGGCGCTTGTTTTTGCATCTCAGTGATCACTGGAGTGATGAACTTTTCCCCCAAGTCCACAGTAGACCCAATGCGAAGCCTACCTTTCATCGTAGTGGCTCCACGGGTCATCTCTTCTTCAAGAAGCATTTGCTCATCAACGATACGCCGAAGCCCCTCGTAATAAGTTCGACCTTGTTCGGTGGGCTCGGTTCTGGATGTAGAGCGAAATAGCAGCTTAATATTCAGCCGCTCCTCCAGTGCCGCCACTTTCCGACTAATAGAAGAAGGCTCTATATCAAGGTTTTCAGCAGCTTTCTTGAAGCTGCCCGCTTCTACGACATTTATGAAAGCTTGTTCAGGCGTGATCATCATTAATTGCACAAATAACAAGTAGGGATTCCAAAATACCCTATTCCAGCCATATACCGCAATAAGCTATTCTGTAATTTGTTCAATTAGAAAAATAATCTCAGGTGATCTATGCGTAACCAAAACTTTATAGTCAGCATCTTGCTTTCCATGTGCCTGTTGCTGACTACTCCGCTTACGTATGCTGACAGTGATGAAGCGGATAAAAGCGTGCTTGAAATCGCTGCGAATGTTTACTCCTTCAGTCTGGATGGTGGATATATTTCTATGTTTGTCGTGACTGACGAAGGCGTCATGGTGTTTGAAACCATGAACTCGGGCCATGCAAAAGCGATGGTGGCAGCCATAAAAAAAATAACGGACAAGCCAATCAAATACGCTTTCCAAAGCCACAATCACTGGGACCATGCAAGCGGTGGACAGGTTTTGCTCGATGCAGGAGCAGATACCATCGCACATGCTGAAGCCATCGCCTGGATGGAAGCTAATCCAGGTCGGGATACCGTATTACCTCAAACATCCTGGGAAGGTAACCGAAAAGATATGGAACTAGGTGGCGTCAAGGTTGAGCTTCATTACCTGGGTATGAATCATGGTCTAGGGATGACCGTTTTCATACTTCCACAGCTTAACATTGCTTATATCGCGGATATCGTAACCCCGAATCGTATAATATTTTCCGTTGCACCAGACTTCAATCTACGTGAATGGGAACGTAGTTTAGGTGAGATATTGGCACTGGATTTTGAAAAAGCGGTTTTTTCTCATAACGAACTGCCAAATCCTTTAGCTGGCGGAAACAAAGAACACGTTGCCTTACAGCTGAAATATATCAAAGATTTACGCGCGGCCTTTTTCGCAGAACTTCAGCAGGGAACCAATCCAATGCTGATTCCAAAACAACTAAAACTACCTGAATACGAAAACTGGGTGGGTTACAGTGATTGGTTGGAAATGAATGTCTGGAGAATACTTGCTGATGAATTTATGGGGCCGTTCCCATGGCGCCCAGAACCACAACAAACGAACCAGTAATAGCAGGAGTCTTAAGCAGTGACCTCAAAACGAAAAGATCAAATTCATGCCCTTCTTAAAGGCATTGAAAGCGGTGAGGCAGCATCTGTGGCCGTAGTGAATGAGGCTAAATACATTCAGCACAACCCTGGTACCCATGAAGGTAGCGAAGGCTTAGCAGCCCTATTTAAGCGAATTTCCAAAACATCTCCTCGCGTTAATATTGTACGTATTTTCGAAGACGGAGATTATATTTTTGGACACACTGAATATGACTTCGCCAACTCCAATATCGGCTTTGAAATCTTCCGTTTTGAGGAGGGCCAAGCCGTTGAACATTGGGATAATATACAGCGCAGGCAAGGCCCCAACCTATCCGGACGTAGCATGGTCGATGGCCATACTGAAATAACGGATCTGCATTTAACCGAAGTTAATCGTGCAAAAGTACAATCTTTTGTCGAAAACATTCTGATTAAACGCCAACTTGAAAAGCTGGATGACTATCTGGATAACGAGCAATTAACGCAGCATAGCCCACACATCGCTGATGGTGCAGAAGCGTTGTGTTCCGCTCTAAATTCTAAATCAGAACAGGGTTACAGCCTAGCCTATGACCGCGTTCACAGAGTACTGGCAGAAGGCAACTTCATCCTGAGCGTCAGCGAAGGTACAAAAGAAAGCGTACATACTTCATTTTATGATCTGTTTCGTGTTGCCGATGGCAAAATAGCTGAACACTGGGATACAACTGAAACAGTGTTGCCGCGCAACGAATGGAAGAATAACAACGGGAAATTCTAAAGTGTAAGAATGACTCTCAGATAGAGCATTAGTGATATTTATGTGGACGCACACAACGAAAAAGAGCCGCCGATTTGATAATCGGCGGCTCTTTTCTAGTTCAACTTACATAACGCAAAAACACAATCGCTTAGATCAGAGCCACTTTTCCTTAAAGTAAAAGCGGCCTGTTTATGATCAGCGGTTGATATAGCGTTTATGCACTCGACGGGTAATACCTGTAAACAGAGTATAAGGAATAGTGTCACAGTAAGGTGCCACTTCTGCCGCCGGCAAATTCTTACCCCAAAACTCGACCTCAGTACCCACATCAGCATCGGGCAGATCAGTCAGATCAATCGCCAGCATATCCATAGATACTCTGCCAATAATCCGTGAGCGCTGACCATTCACCCATACAGGTGTTCCGGTAACAGCATGACGCGGATAACCGTCCGCATAGCCCAAGGCTACCGTCGCAACACGAGTCAGCTTATCGGCACAGAAATTACCCGCATAGCCAACAGACTCACCGGGTTGAACATCGCGTACCGCGATAATTTCGGAAGTAAGCGTCATGGCTGACATCAGCTGGTCCGCATTCTCCTGTGATTCCGGAAACGGCGTTGCTCCATAGAGCATAATTCCTGGACGCATCCAGTCACGCCGAGAGTCAGACCAGGCCAGAACACCGGCAGAGTTTGCCATACTAGCCGGCGCATCAATGCCATCAGTTGCCCGATTAAAGGTAGCCAATTGCGCTTCTGTTTCACTTTTTTCTAATTCATCAGCGCAGGCAAAGTGAGTCATCAATACCACATCAGAAACATTATCCAGCTGCTTCAAGCGCTGATAAGCTGCCTGATAGTCATCTGGATGCACCCCGAGACGATTCATCCCCGAGTTCATTTTCAGCCAAATGGTAATTGGCTTACTCAGAGTAGCGTTAGCAATCTGCTCAATCTGCGCCAGACTGTGCACAGCACACCACATATCATGTTCACTGATGTACTCAAGTTCGCTGGCTTCAAAGAAACCTTCAAGCAGTAAAACAGGCTTATTAATACCCGCTTCAATCAGCTCTACACCTTCTTCAATGCAGGCAACACCAAAAGCATCAGCCTCAGACTCTAATGCTTTTGCGATCACAACAGCACCGTGGCCATAGCCATCTGCCTTAATTATCGCCGCCGCATTCCCTGCGGGATTAAGGGAACGAGCCAGACGATAATTATGACGAATGGCATCCAGATCAACCGTTATTTTTGCTGCTCGACTCATTTGACTCTTTCCTTCAAACGCTTACCGTAAACCTGATCTTGAACACTTTCTTTAACCGCTACCTTCAGACAGCGTTAAATTGTTTTAGCTAACAACCATTACTGCTTCAACTTCGATATCAGCATCCTTTGGCAATGCTTTTACTGCGTATGCAGCGCGGGCAGGATAAGGCTCATCAAAATAACGCGTCATCACGTCATTTACAGTGCCGAAGTTAACCAGATCTGTCAGTAGAATATTGACTTTAACCAGGTCATTCATTGAACCACCTGCCGCCTCAGCAACCGCTTTCATATTTTCAAAAACCTGTACAGCCTGAGCTTCAAAAGACTCAGTTACCATCTCCATAGTCGCCGGTACCAAAGGAATCTGACCAGACATATAAACAGTGTTATCTACTTTAACAGCTTGTGAATAGGTACCGATTGCAGATGGTGCATTTTCAGTTGCGATAATAGTCTTAGTTGGCATGCTTAAATCCCCAATATGAAATTCTAAATATGTGTATAAAAAATGGGCTTCGCGAATCGCTTAAGTGGATGCTTAAGCTACCTGAATGGTTAATCGCCAGATCGCCCTTCTCCAGCGGCAAACCGCTGCAGATTATATCCTGTAAAAAAAAATGAGCACAGGGTCCGGACCGACCTATTTTCAGGCGGGCCGGTCCTCCTCCCTGTGCTCATCAAAAACCGTTACGGCTTACTTATGGCCGTAACGGGTAACGGAAAGTCCTTCTGGATCTATATCAGTAGCGTTGCCACTGATCACATCCGCAACAAACTTGCCGGACCCCAGAGACATAGTCCAACCCAAGGTACCGTGTCCGGTATTCATATACAGATTTGGATAGCGAGACCCACCCAAAATTGGCGTACCATCGGGAGTCATTGGACGTAATCCAGTCCAGAACTCTGCCTTTTCAATATCACCACCGCCCGGAAACAGATCGTTAACTGTAAACGCAACATTCTTACGGCGCTTTTCCATTAACGACATATCGTATGACGTGATCTCAGCAGTACCACCTACCCGGATGCGGTCTTCAAAACGTGTAACAGCAACCTTATAGGTTTCATCCATCACCGTAGATACCGGCGCTTTACTCTCATCAATAATAGGCAGCGTCAGGGAATAACCTTTAATCGGATATACAGGTATAACGACACCCACATTGGCCAGCAACAAAGTTGAGTAGCTACCCAGGCACATCAGATAGCGATCAGCTGTTAAGATACCCTGCTTGGTTTTTACCCCAACTATCTGAGTGTCATCACTGATCAAGCCCTCGATATCGGTTTCAAACTTAAACACAACACCTAGCTTTTTACATTCGTCAGCCAAAGCATTGGTAAACTTAAAGCAATCGCCAGTCTCATCACCGGGCAAACGTAAGCCACCGACAATTTTATCTTTAACCTGAGACAGCGCAGGCTCACGATCAACACAACCAGCCTGATCCAGGATTTCATAGTCAACGCCGCACTCTTCCAGCACTGAAATATCTTTAGCCGCCGCATCAACCTGCTTCTGAGTACGAAACACCTGCAGAGTACCGTTGGTGCGCGAGTCATAATCGATATCTAATTCAGAACGAAGATCTTTGAAGCAATCACGGCTATACTCAGCCAGACGCATCATGCGTGCTTTGTTAGTGTGGTATGAAGACTGAGTGCAGTTGGCCAGCATCTTAGTCATCCACTTCAGGGTATTTGCATTTACCTTGGGATTAACCATCAATGGTGCCAGATCCTGCATCATCCACTTCACAGCTTTCAGAGGCACGCCAGGGGCAGCCCAGGGCGCGGAATAACCGGGAGAGATTTGACCGGCATTGGCAAAGCTGGTCTCC
>JAGPUU010000027.1 GCA_018067325.1 Amphritea sp. | reverse complement strand
AGATTTAGAAGGTGAAGAATACCTGACCTATAGTAAATCAGCTCAGCCGGGCTTTGAATATGAGCGGTTTATTCGCCCCTCAGGAACAGTGCCTCACCTGGTAACAGTGGTAGAAGTGACAGACGCCATTGTCGAATTGATAGCTGCCGGATTTGGTGTGAGCATACTGTCGAGATGGGCAGTCCAATCAGCTATTAAAAATAAAAGTGTTTCGGCCATACAGGTGGGTAAAAACAGCCTAGATCTTGGTTGGTCTGCATTGATACGCGATTCCGAACCACCCCAGTCTGCGGCAAGAGTGTTGTCGAGCAGGTTAGCTGAATGGTTTTAGTGAATCGACCGCCTTTCCTAAACATTTTACCCTTTGATGAGAAGGTCGGTTAGAAAGATGTAAGAATCTGCTGGATAGATCCCAAAAACAAAAAAACCGAATCAAATGATTCGGCTTTTTGCTACTGAGGTCTTTATAAAGAGATCAACATAAATTTTGGTAGGACTAGTCAGATTATTCCCCTGCGGGCCATCGTCGCAAGCTCCAATGTTGTCTCGCTACGCTCGGTTCGAACTTTCAGTTCTCATCAACTGCACCAGATAGCAAAAAGCCCCGCATTCGCGAGGCCTTTTAAATTTGGTAGGACTAGTCAGATTCGAACTGACGACCCCTTGCATGTCGAGCAAGTGCTCTAACCAACTGAGCTATAGTCCTAAAGTGAGGGCTATTATAGGGTTTTAGCTCTTCGACGCAACCCCCTTTTCTCAACAATCGTCCTGTTAGATAAGATCCAAGATCTCTCGGTGATAACCGATAAAACTGGCCTTGTACAAAAAACAAACAATACTTAACTAATATGATAATTATCAATTTTTCTTTGCTGCACTGCCGAAATTAGCAATTTATAGACCACATACGCAGCATCAAAACACTATTTTTTATCAAATTATTAGAACATATTATCGATAATTAAGATAAGTTCGAATGATAACAATTCAATACCAGTGTTAGTGTAATTGAATCCACTAACAATAAAACATTCAGCAGGAGAACCGTTATGTTGATTGGTATCCCTAAAGAGATTAAGAATCACGAATATCGTATCGGTATGACACCAGCAGGTGTCCGTGAACTGATTGAAAATGGCCATGAAGTTATCGTTCAGCGTGATGGCGGTACTTCGATTGGTCTGACAAATGATCAATATGAAGCGGCCGGCGCGAAACTAATCGACACTCCAGAGGAGATCTTCGCTGCTGCTGATATGATTATTAAAGTAAAAGAGCCTCAGCCTAATGAGTGCAAGATGCTGCGCCCTGGTCAATTGCTGTTTACTTACCTACACCTGGCTCCGGACCCAGCACAAACTAAGCTGCTGGTTGAATCTGACTGTGTCGCTGTTGCTTACGAAACCGTAACCGATGCTAACCGTGGCCTGCCTCTGCTGGCTCCCATGAGTGAAGTTGCTGGTCGTATGGCCATTCAGGCAGGTGCTCATGCACTTGAAAAAGCGCAGGGAGGTCTGGGTGTTCTGCTGGGTGGTGTACCAGGTGTAGCGCCAGCTAAAGTAACCGTTATTGGTGGTGGTGTCGTTGGCATTAACGCTGCACGAATGGCGATGGGGCTTGGGGCTGATGTCACGATTATAGATCGCTCTCTGCCACGTCTTAAAGATCTGGATGCCCAGTACGGTCCACAACTGAAGACACTGTACTCAAACGCTGAATCTGTTGAGCAGGAAGTTGTGAACTCCGATTTGGTGGTCGGGGCGGTTCTGATTCCAGGTGCTGCTGCACCTAAACTGGTTACCCGTGCAATGCTGAGTAAGATGAAAAACGGCTCGGTACTGGTAGACGTTGCTATCGATCAGGGCGGCTGCTTTGAAACATCCCATGCAACAACTCACCAGGAACCAACTTACGAAGTAGATGGAGTAATTCACTACTGCGTTGCTAATATGCCCGGCGGCGTCGCCCGTACCTCTACTTTTGCTCTAACCAATGCGACTTTACCTTTCGCACTTGCCCTGGCAAATAAGGGTTATCGACAAGCGCTGCAGGATGATCCACACCTTCGTAACGGACTCAATGTACATCGAGGAAGGGTTACTTATGAAGCAGTAGCCCGTGATCTTGGGTATGATTTCCAGCCCGCAGAACAGGCAATCGCTGAATAAGATACCTATACAAGCGCCACTACTCGTTAGTGGCGCTTTCATTTATACAGAAACAATAGTTATTGTTAGTCCCTTATAAGCCTTCGGTAAAACTCCCCCCTCCCCAGATTAGATTTCCTTCCGCTCCAGATAATGGATAGTTGTACCACTGCAACGCTTGATCAGAAATATTATCTGTTTCACCAGCTAGCCAGGACCGATACTCCGAGAAGTAGGGATACGCGGTATCGATACCGACCCCCTCCAAAGGCCAGCGCCAATCAACGGGAACCATTAAGCCAAATGGATAGCCATTCTGATCAATCATTCCGTCATAAGGGTTCACCTCAAACAGGTCAATATCCAGCCGGGTATTCATCACATAAAGGAAAGGCCGATAATTAAACTCCCCTCCGGCCAGCGCTTGTGATGCCGGGTTTAGTTCAGGGTTTGTAAGACTAATATCGATTGATGTCATTACACGGGGCTCAGTCAGCTCACCGTTATCATAGACATTGGCAAAGCCAGATAACGCTGACCGGGTATTATGGAATACCAGTACATCGTCTGACTGATCGTAATAAGAGATTTGCGAAGCCCCTGAGTCAAGATTGTTGTAAGTGACCTTGACCGAAGCATCACCCACTACGGCGGGAGTACTATTATATGTTGCATTACGACTATCCAGATTGCCATCCAGGGATAAATAGAGCCTATGGTTATAACCAGCCCCCCGCGCTAGCGGAATAAAATCCAGGTGGATAGTTTCCAGCTGCTGCTGTGCGTTATAGTTTTCTTGCACCCGAAACTGAAGCACCATATCGTTATAATCGGCATCTCCTGGATTAGGATACAGGTCCTCAAATGCCAGCGTCGCCCACTGACCAGTACTACTGCCGGTATCATAAGTTGCGATACCAGGATAGCTAACGCTGAACCCGCCACAGCCACCCTCACCCCCAACCTGAGGCACAACGACCAATACCAATTCCCCACTATAATCACCCGCCTGCTGCGCTGAAATAGCACCTAACATAATTTCTGCATCAATACGGTGTTCTGCCCCATGACCACCTTCAGCAGCGGTATTCAGTACCGGAGACTGAAGATCAAAAAGGTATTTAGGAATGAGTACTGAATTGCTGTTTTTCAACGCTCCCGACTGTATTTCAACCCTAACCGGACCGTTACTTTCGAGGTAGAACTGGTCTCCTCCAGTATATTTAGCTCCCGCCTGACCTGAGATATCCGTCGTCGCAAGCAAGAAATCATCAAGACCGGTCAGGCTAGCAGTCTGCCCGATAGTCATACATACCGACGCCTGATCATCAACATTTTGATTATTAGCAACACCTCCCCTTCCATCGGCAAAGAGATAAAAAGAGGTCAGCATTAATATTATGAAGGCTCTGGAACTATTCATCACTCCCTCTCCTGAGATTAACTGCCCAATACTTTTGGCCGAATCATTATTAAGACTTCTGTCTCCTGAAGAAGCTGTTGTTTCTGACCAAACAGATTACCTACCAGTGGTGCATCTTTAAGCCCTGGAATCCCCTCACCATCCCGCCGGGATTTCTTCTGTAATAACCCTCCCAGTACCAAATAATCACCGTCCTGGACATGCACAGTATTAGAGATTGAATGAGAAATAATTCGAGGTACTCCCTGATCAGACTCAGTAAAATCACTTACTGAAGCATTAATAATTTCAAGTTTTATCTGCCCACCTGCCGCTATCCGAGGGACTACTTTCATATTCACGCCATAGGTCAACTCTCGTCGACGGCCCGTATCCCCACCGTTAACAAATGGAAGCCATACCGTATTCATAGACGAGAATATCGCTTCTTTTCCATCCAGAGTGACAATACTAGGCATCGCTTTAACCTGCGCCTGTCCCTGAGTACGAAGAAAGTTCAACGAATCTGAAAGCGTCCGCATGGGCAAAGCTCCGAGTGATAGCAGAGATGAAACGGAGGGATCAGATTCTCGCTTGTAACCATCCCATTCAGCTGTTCCCAAACGACGCAGCATCGAAGTATTAGGGTCACGTCCGTAACGGTTCCAGTCGACGCCAAGCAGCTCCATTGCGTCACTACTGACTTCAACAATATGCATTTCCAGTAATAGCTGGCGCGGTTTACGATCATAATTATCCAGATGACTCCGAATTTTACGCAGAGTGTCCGGTGTTGCGGTTATCGTCAGGTAATCCGCTTCATTGTGCAGACTTATAAACTGCTGAAAATAGGGGGTCAGGGATACGGCTAAATCAGCAGGTTTCGTGTGTCTTGGACGATAGTGACAACTGATCGCCAACTTATGAAATACGGGCGAATCGGGCCGAGCACTACCCACTAAAATATGTCGCTCCATTTTACGAAATGAGATATCTCCACCGCTTAACATCACTTCAAGGGCATCATCAAAACTGACCCCGGTAATATTTACCGTGATCAATCCATCAACATTTTCACCTATCACGACAGGCACACCACTCATGACACTTACTTCCACCAGCGCATCACGTAGGGGCATCTCGAAAAAAGCCAGATCTAACTTACGAATATGACCTGTCTTCATCCCCCGGGGATGCGGTACACATTGGGCTCTTGGACTCTCAGAAACGGTCGATTGCTGTTTATTTTCCAGACTGAGCTGTTGGCGATTAATACGATACGCGGCTCTCTGCTCAGAAGTCACTTCATCCTGGAAGCGTTGACTAAGACTGGTTTGTAACTCAGCCTGTGACATAGCAGAAGGCGCTTCCTCAATGTGTTGCTGTAAGCTGGCCTGGTTAATACAACCGGACAACGATATGCAGATCATCAAGCCCCACACATGCTTTTGTATTCTGTTCATCATTGCACCCTCACAACTGAGTCGGTATCTCAAGCCACTCTACCTGTTCACCTCCTACTACCTGTGCCAGGTACTTAACGGGCTGTACATCTCGCTCATCTTTGTATTTTTGGTTAAGAATCACCATACCCCGCTGACTGGGCTCCAGCTTTAATACTGCGGGGGTAAATCGGTACTCGCTCAGGAGACCCTGATCCACGTTCTTAGGAAAGCGAATTTCAACCGCCTGATCCTGATTATTAACCAGCATCACTGACGCAGTTGCATAACCGCCACGTCGTACTTTAAGTACCGGATCACGCAATAGAGCGACGCCTTCAGGTAAAGGTTTAGCATCACCCTGCATACCTTTAGCCATCTCAATTGTCACGTTAACCGGGCTGCGCCAGGTTGGCTGATGTCGACCACCAAACCGGTTACGCACCATAGCCTGATAATTCCCAGCAGGTAGCGGTTTAGTCAGCAGTCCGAACACTTCTACTTCTGCACCAGGAAAGACCCTTGAAGCCTCATCACCCCTCTGCCAGGCAGACTGAGTTTTAAGTAACACCCTCCCCAGTAGCTTATTATCAGCACTGCGTAATTGTGCTTTTGAACTGAGCCGATAATCCCGGTTTGAATTGTTAATAAACCGGCCTGCGATATAAAACTCACCCTCCTGCTCAATCAGACGCAGATCACTAAAGCTAGAACTGATCCGCGACTTTTTCCCCGCCACACGTATATTAAGAATGACGGCATAACGCACATTCACCACGACACCTTTTGCATCCGGCGCACGGGCTTCTTCAACCATAACGGCAGTGTGATAACTACCATTGGCCCAGGGCGGGATAGTCACTTTGCCGGTCACTTCCACCGACTCATCTTTTTTCACGCTAAATGTTGGATTATCAAGCTGAACCCAACTGGAAAGCTTTTCCTGATCACCATTAACCTCTACAAACCCCATATGACCGGTAAGCTGCTGCTCCATATCCCAGGCTGTTATTTTCACCTGGCCAGCGGTTTTTCCAAATACCTGAAAGCTGAAGTTCTCAATTACTCTGGGAGAACTTTCTAGCTCTATCATCATCGGTGATACAGCGAATTCTGCAGCAAAACTTCGCGCAGAGAACAACCATATAATCAGTAGTGCCCTGAAATATTTCATGCTAGGTCCCCTGCAAGCGACATTTGATTACACCAATGATTTAAAAATATAGTAGTGGCGACCCGAAGGCCGCCTTGCGGCCACTCTTACAACGCTGCGACAGTCAAAGTAATGACCGTAGAATAAGCGCCGGCTTTCTGAGCAGAAATAGCGCCAAGTGTTGCTGATGCTGCAACGGTGTGAGTTCCGTTGTGCACTGAGTCGGCAGTGGTATCAAAAGTAGTACCACCATCATCCATCGAGTAACTGGTAGAAACAGAATCTGTACCGTTACTCAGATCACCACCTGAGAGGCTGACTCGTACCTGATCATTTGATTCCAGATTAAAAGAATCAGTACCCGAATACACCGCACCAGCAGCACCATCGGTATCTGTGGTAGACAGAACAAAATCGTCCAGCCCGGTTAAAGCGGCATACTGGGAAACAGCCATACTGACGGTGGCGGAATCACTGTCCAGATTTGTGGCTAAGGCATGGCCACTAATCAGCGAAGAAACTACAGTAACGAGCAGAATTTTTTTAAACATTTTCATGGGAAAATCCCCCTAAGTTATAATTTGCTGTAAAAAGCGAACTGACTGTCGCACTTTACATACAAGACTATACATAACCTATGCCAAGTAATTTTTATTTATATATTTCAATAGCTTATATAATAACAGCACCTTGATAGCCGAAGGTTGTTACATAGGGTCACGTATCACCTGTTACAGTTGTTACAGCATTTGTTACACCTGAAAAGACTATAAAAGTGACACAAAAAAGCCGCCTTATAAGGCGGCTCGATAAAGAGAGTAAAAAATCAATTAACTGCCAGCTCTTTCATACGACGCCATAGTGTCATACGGCTGATTCCAAGAGATTCAGCCGTTGCTGTACGGTTACCCTGATGTTTATCCAATAATTGTTGCAGCTCAGTCACATCTAACTGCTGCAATGGTTTGAGGCGATCAGCAGACTCTTCCTGCCGCTCCGGACAATCTATACAGATAATATGCTGCGGTAGCAGGTCTATATCAATTAATGTCTCACGCCTATCACACATAGCCGCAAGGTACTGTGCCACATTATATAACTGACGTACGTTGCCGGGCCATGAGTACCCTTTCAACTGACTCTGCAGTCGTTCAGTAAGGCCTATCTCTTCAGGCAACATTAGCTGATTCAGAAAGAAGCGTAGCAGCGGAATAATATCAACCGGCCGTTGGCGTAGCGGAGGTATATGTACCGGCAAAACCTCAAGACGATACTGAAGATCAGGCCTGAACGCCCCACTGGCTACCGCATCTTGAATAGACTGCGATGATGCAGATATTAACTGAACATCAAAACTATACTCATGATTCCCGCCTACCGGTCGAAAGCGCCGTTCCTGCAATACCCTGAGTAACTTAGCCTGTAGTGCCAGGGGTAATGTCGTCACTTCATCAAGGAATAAAGTTCCTCCATCGGCTTCCTGCAACAACCCGATCCGATCTTCTACGGCTCCGGTAAAGGCACCTTTTTTGTGTCCGAACAATTCAGCTTCCATCATCTGATCGGTAAAATTGGCACAATTTACGGCAACAAAAGACTTATCTCTTCGATGGCTTTCAAGATGAATTGCCTGTGCCGCCAACTCTTTACCTGTGCCGGTTTCACCCGACAGGTTTATCGGCGCATTAGCATTAGAAAGACGCGTTAGCTGCTGAAACATCTCCAGCATTTTGGGGTCCTGGCTGAGCATGCCATGAAATAATACGCCATCACTATTCAAAGGTTGCCCATCCATTTTCTGGATATTGAACAATTGGTCGATACTATGTAACAGCTGACGCTCATCCCAGGGCTTAGCAATAAACTGATGGATAACCCCTTGATTAAATGCCTCTGTAATCTGATCAAAGTCGGCATAACCACTAACGATATAATGCTGCGCTGACAAACCCAGATCTGATATTTTTCGTAACAGTTCAGTGCCGAGAATCCCTGGCATCCGCTGATCACATATTATGAGCTCTGGTTCTTCCTGCTGCGCCAGTTGTAATGCTTCTTGCGCTTCTGAAGTTGAAAAAATCTCTAACCCCAGTTTTTCAACGCTCGGCCGCAGTAATCGTTTCAAAGCTCGTAAAATAGCAGGATCATCATCAATCAATAGTATTGTCCCTGTCATTTAACTAGCCTCCTGCCGTACAAACACTTCAAACTGTTCTTCAAGATTCTGCTCCATCTCTGAAAGACGCGCAATCACTGAGCTATCCAACGTCTGACCGGCTCCCAACAACAGAACATCTTGTATCGTCAGTAGATCTCGGCTGAGCACCATTCCAGAAATGAGCGCACTGGTCGCCAGGCATCGCTCATGCTCTACCTCTCCTTCTGCAACTAACTGGTCAACGACTGAACACAAGAGGTCAACAATTTCAGCATTGTATCGTTCGGCGGCGAACTCTTTTAAATACGCAAGCGCTTCATGACTACTGTAAGAGCGTTTCTGATAGAGCCCCGAAATCAACTCTACATAGTCATTAACGACGCAAAGCAACTGCGCACTGTAGCTAATCTGTTCCCCTTTAAGCCCCTTTGGATAACCCGAGCCATCCAGATATTCTTTATGCTGAACGATAATTTCACCCGCAGGAAACAGAGGAGCAACCAGTACTGTAGCCGCCTGTGCCCTGAGGGGGTGTTGTTGAAACTGCCGTTGATTTTCAGCCGGAAGCGTTACATAAGCCTGATTAATCAGTTCATCCGCAAAACTAAGCTTGCCAATATTACGAAGCTGCCAGGCAAAATAAAGCTGTTTCAAAGCTTTTCCCGTTATAGGAGTCAGTCTTGCTGTTCTTACTAGAAGGCTATTCAGCTGGCTCCCTTTATGACTATCCTGCCCCAAACGGCGGGCGGTAATTGCAGAGAACATTCTAACCATGGCTCGATAGCTCGAAATCAGTTTTAAATTACTGGCTTCCAGTTGTTCGGTGCGCAGTTTAACTTTATCTTCCAATTGAACATTAAGCTGTTCCAGCTCTTTCTTTTTCTTCTCAGTCAGTTGCTGCAGTGATACGTTTTGCTGTTTCAACTGGGCCAGTTCAAACCCCTTACAAACCACTTTAAGTACTTCTTCATCCTGCCAGGGTTTCATCAGAAAGCGGCTTACTTTGCCTTTATTAATGGCATCAATGGTGCTCTTAGTGTCTGAAAAACCAGTAATTATAATTCGCTCAGTCTCAGGCCAGCGCTCAGCCACCTTCTGTAAAAAAACCTCTCCGCCGATTTCTGGCATCCGCATATCGCTGATAATAATATCCACTGTCTGTTGTTCTAGCAGTTCCAACCCCGCGGTTGCGGATTCAGCTGTTAACACCTGGCAGCGCAAAGGCCTGAGTAACCGCTTCAGTGAATTAAGTACCGGCTTCTCATCATCAACCAACAGTATTGAACGATCCGTATATTCCATAAATACTCCCTTTTATATTTCAACCGTTGGATGCTGCCATTCAGAAATAGTTTTGCGTAGCTGGGCATTAGAAAAAGGCTTAGACAAAACGGCATCAGCACCCATCGCCAAAGCATGATCTAACTGCTGACCCGCCAACGCTGAAACTACTAATATGCGAATATCAGAATTTTTCTGCTCATCTCTGATGTATCTGATGACAGCAAACCCATCCATACCCGGCATGCTCAGGTCCAGCACAATCATGGCAGGATTTAACTGCTCTAAAAGCAACCCTGCATGAAAACCATCTGCTGCGCTGTGTATCTTCAGGTGCAATGACTTCAATGCTCTGGTCATCGCTCTAAGCACTGCAGGCTCATCATCAATCAGTAGGATATTCGTTGATGCTGGACTGAATTCTTCCTGCAATTTATCGGGTATCGGCATCCGGTTCTGTTTAAGAAATTCAACAAAATCTACAGTCTGAATTCGATTATTACCCCGACCAGGAAGTTTAAATCCTTTAAGTTTCCCACTATTAATCCAACGGATAACCGTTCTCTGAGTCACATCTAGATAATTAGCGATATCTCCGCTGGTAAGAGTTTTCATAATACACAATCTCTTATTTGCATTAGACTCAGCATAGACTACATTTAAGACATATGTGACATTTGCGACATTTAATGTCGAAGGCGAAGTTTATGAAGGGTGTGATTTTTAATATTCTTGAAGAGCTGGTTGAACAACGTTGCGGCATGCAGGCCTGGAACAACATTTTATCCGAGCTGGGTAATGCCGGAATCTATACCGCTGGAAAGAGCTATCCCGACGAAGACCTAATGGTGCTGGTTGGTGCGGTTTCGGCCAAACTGGAAATGCCGGATTCAGAGGTTATCGGAATGTTTGGTGAATATATGTTCAGTCAGCTTGCAGACCGCTACCCTATTTTTATTGAACAGGAAAACACGCTTCGCGGTTTTTTAAAAAGCGTCGATGAAGTTATCCATGTCGAGGTGCGAAAACTTTATGAAAATCCTAACCTGCCCTCCTTTAACTGCATTGATACAGACGATCAAACACTGCTCATGGAATACCGTTCTCCTCGCCAGCTCTGTATTCTGGCAGAAGGCCTGATTCGTGGTGCAGCGCAACACTACAAAACAACCATCACCTTAGAACACCCACGTTGTATGCATAAAGGCCATGATCATTGTGATTTGATCATCCGATTTCAGGCTTGAGGAAACACTAAATGAGTCAAGATATCGCCTATCAGGAAGCATACCGTAGAGAAAAAAAAGCACGTCGCGAAGCGGAGCAACTACTGGAAGATAAATCCAGAGAACTATTCAAACTCAATAATGAACTATTAAATACTAATAACAGGCTGAAGGAGCAACAAAGCCTGATGTTACGTAATGAAAAACTGGCTACTCTGGGAACCTTATCAGCGGGTATTGCCCATGAGATTAACAACCCACTAGCATTTGTTTTAAGCAATATGGAAAGTTTGCGCCGTTATATTAATTCATACAACGCGCTATTAAAGCTCAATCGCCAATGGCAGGAGCAACAAAACCTCTCCCCTTCACTATCAGATCAGCTTCAAACGTTACTGGATGAGCAAGATCTGATATTTATACAAGAAGATACGGAAGAACTACTTACGGATACTGAAGAGGGCCTGATACGACTGCGAGATATTGTACAGAACCTGCGCCACTTCTCTCATAGTCAGGGATCAGAACGGGTTAAAGCCGACCTGGCTGCGGGCCTTAACAGCACATTAAAAATACTACAAAGCGAACTGAATGACAGTATTGCTGTGAACTGTATGATCGACTCTCTTCCCTTAGTTGAATGTAACCCAGGTGAGTTAAATCAGGTATTTCTCAATCTATTAATAAATGCCAAACAAGCTCTGGAGTATAACCAGAATCCACAAATTTTTATCTCCGCCACCAGTCAGGATGATGTGATCATTATTCGCATTAAAGATAACGGCAGCGGTATGGATGAACAGGTATGCAAAAAGATTTTTGACCCTTTTTTCACTACAAAGCCCGTAGGCCAGGGAACGGGAATGGGCTTGTCGATCGTTTACGGAATTATAAAAGACCATAATGGCACTATTAATGTTAAGAGCGCCCAGGGCAAAGGAACTTGCTTCGAAATTAGCCTGCCTATAGCAGGCACATCATAAGCCGCTATGCTTAAGTTTTTCCAGCTGATCCCGGTAGTGGCCTGCTTTTTCAAATTCAAGATTTTTAGCCGATTCATACATCTTGTCTTCCAGGCGGCTCATCGTCTTCGCCAACTCAGCAGTGGTGAGTTTCTTAGGATCAATCTCAAATTCAGCGACGGGTTCTGCCACCTTCCGGCCGGTTTTGGTTTTACGCCCCGGAATAGCGGATGCTCCTTCCATAATATCGGCAACAGATTTAACAATACCTACAGGTACAATACCGTGCTTCTTATTATAGATTACCTGTACTTCTCTACGACGTTCGGTTTCATCCATCGCCCGTTGCA
>JAGPUU010000019.1 GCA_018067325.1 Amphritea sp. | reverse complement strand
TAATCCATTTTCGATTGCATGTTTTCAATGCTGGAAAAGGCCCAGATCCGTTCCAGTTCAGGATGCAAAAGACTCTGTTCAGGAAGGGTTACTTCGGTACTGTAACTTCGACTTTGTTCACCTATTTTACCGGTGAGTGTTACTTGTACGGGGCCTGGCTTGCGATAGTGCCCAGCGATCGTCAACTGTTCGCCTCGATAGAGAGAGTTAATCTGCTCAGGTGTCAGGTCGGTCACTCTGCCGCCATCAATTTTGAGTTCTACATCCCGTAGTGCCTGATGTGTCATCTTACTGGTGGCCAGCATCAGTTGGCCAACGATGTCATCGGCATTAGAAACACTGATGGCAAAGCCGTTGGAAACTTTGGTCATTCCATCCAGCAGGGGACGGTTAGCGCTATTACCCATAACGAAAGTGAACAAACGGATGTCGGCTTTGTCCATCAACTTAAGAAAACGCTTTTTCTCGGTTACACCGACATTAGCGACGCCATCGGTGACAAGTATCATCGCAGTACTACGATCAGCATCAAGGTTCTTTAAACCCTGAGATATGCCGGAATAAAGATCGGTTCCGTTACTCGGTTGATACTGTTCTAGTTGGTTCAGTAGTGGGTTGATAATCTCTGGCGTTACCGCTTGAAATCCTTTTGAGAAGTCAGTTGCTGCATTGTTAAATAGAACGATTTTGAAACGGTCATCCGCCTGCAATTTAGCCAGCCCTTGTCGTACACCTTCAACCAGCGTGCTGTACTTACCCTGCATTGAGCCGGAGACATCCAGAACAAAGATCCAGTCTCGTCCTCCCTGAACAGAAGCAAGGTCGTCTCCTGGGGTCAGGGTCATCATGAATGTGCCTTGAGAGTCCGCAGATTCTTTGTAACTTATCAGATCGACACTACCGGGCAGGTCTTGTTTCAGGCGCCAGTAAACAACGATATCCTGATTAAGGTTGGCAGCGGGTAATATCCCAGATGTTTGTTCTACGTTAGGGTTCTGCTGCTTTACTTCTGAGCCTGGCTCATCAGATGATAAAGCTCCTGCTGTAAGAGCGCCTGACTGGTTAGCCATGCTGACCTGCCATTGGGTAGGGTTAAGCTGTTGAATCGATGCCTGAGGCTGCTGGGGGAGACGTATAGAGTCGACAGGGTAACCTGAGCCCAGAGTCATGTTGAAGCTGAATTTCTCATCGACGACTTCATTTCTGCTCCAGAATGCGTTTTTCTGATCATCAACGCCGCCATCTTCTAATGGGTATACATAGCGTCCGACGCCAGAATCAACATGGGCAGGCTGAATATAAACTAACTTTATCCGCACATCGCTGTTTGGCTGTACCGGGGAGACGCTAATATCGAAAGTTTTATAACTGTCTTTCTCAACCAGCGCGGTTTCTCTGCCGGCCTGTTTTTCTTGCTCATAAATCTTCCGTGCCTGCTGCTTTTTAACCACCTCACCGGTAACGGGTTTACCATCTATCCAGTAAGTAAACTCGCCCACGGCTGCATGCTCGGGTACTGGAAAGCTATAGATAGCTTCGAGTGCCTGATTACCTGGATTATGAAATACCTGTTCAATGCTGGTTACCGCGTAACTGTGCTCAAGCACCACATTAACGTGGTGTTCTTTGATGCTCAGATCAGGCTGGCTTGAATTGGCTGGTTTCAATAGTCCCGCCGCGTTAGCAACTGGGACTATTGAACCGACTGTTAATGCTGCGCCTATAGCAATGGCGCCACTAAGTGATTTGATGTTCATGATGTTCCTCTGTAGATCGGCTGATCAATGTCGGAGGCATCATGGAAGATGAACAAATAGAACAGTAGTTAAACAACCTGGGTATCAGATAGTGATACCTGAGGTTGAGTAGATTAAGCCTGAGCTAGCAAAATTACCCTGTTAGCTTTTTCGATAGTTTTTAAACAGGCTGTATTGCCATTGTCGTATCGCCAGCACCATAGTGTTGCCATGTTTCTGCTCCATCGGCAGGGGAGCATCGTCACGAATCTGGCTGTTAAACTCTTCTGCGATCCGTTCCATCTTCTTCTGCATAGCGAGATTGGCTTCAGGCGTTAAGACCCCGTTCAAAACGATGAGCTTCTCATGTTGTTTATCAAACCGGGAACGAAAGAAATCCTGCTCTACTTTTTCTTGGAAAAACTGCTGGATCGGGCCATTAGGTAACCAGGAAAAGTTAGGGTCAACCAATAGCTTCACTCTGTTATTAGGTTGGAGCTCTATTATCTTTAGTCGATCAAGTTGTGCCAGCTTGCGGATACACTGATGCTCATCAAGCTCATAATGGGTGATGATGTCTGCATAGCTAAAGCCATTGATGACACTGACCGCTACCAGTAACAGTTCAAGATCTGAGGCGATCTCCTGTTCCTGTTCTCGGGTCAGACGTGTTAGCCGCTGCTGTTCCTTTGCCATGAGTCGAAACAGGCCGGTTAACTCAAGCCCCGCTAATTCTGCAATGACCTCAAGCCGTTGAAGTGTGAAGTTTTGTTCTGAAAACAGCCGCTTGACTGAGGCCTCGCTGAGGTCTAATGCTGCAGCGACATCGATGTAGGTTTTACCCTGAGCCTTGAGTTGTTTTTTTAAGGTTTGCACCAGCGCTGCTGTCTGAGCCATAACGGATATCCTGATCGGTTATAAAATTTTGCTTTAGGGAAGGGCGAATAATTCCAATCAATTTTCTGTAAGCCAATACCCAGAGGGCATGCTCGAACCTTGTTTAGTATTAAAACAGTACTTATTCTCTATGGCTAGATTCTTAACGTATTATATTCTGATATTTATACCGTTATCAATTGAGTTGGTAGCGTCATAACTAACCTTCAGTTGATGAGGTTAAACAGGGAGGCCTCTTTTATGAACATCGACTACTTGATATAAATGCAGGTTAAAGATGAAAATCAGATATACGTTTATTCGCAAGGCAGATTGCTGGCGATAAGTTTTATAGGCTTTTTGGAGGTTTACGTGAGTTATCAAGTTCCTGTACAGGTCGTTACTTCCCGGTTACAACTCGATAAAGTGACTATTGAGGACTGGCCTGAACTACATAAATATTATTGTGATGTTGAATCGACGCGTTACACCACTGGCCGTCCCCTTAATGAAGGAGAGAGCTGGCGAATCGTGGCTGCATTAATCGGGCATTGGGAGATCCACAATTACGGACCTTATACGGTTAAACTTAAAGATTCAGGAACTGTTGTAGGTGTTATCGGACTTTGGTATCCCGGAGACTGGCCCGAGCCTGAAATTATGTGGTCATTACTGCCGGGGTTCACAGGCAAAGGTTATGGTCGTGAAGCGGCTCTTGCAGTCAGAAATATGGCCGCTGAATATTTGCCTGAACTGCATCTGATTAGCCTTATCTTTGAACAGAATCATCCTTCGAAAATGCTTGCCGAAGCGGTAGGTGCCCGGTTTGAAAAGCGGATGCTATTTCGTGACAAAGAAGCGATGATTTATCGTCATATATCACCGCGGGATTCGCGTAAGGCCGATGCCGGCGAGAATACCAATTAATGCGATCAGGCTTGTGGAAGGGACGGCATCGCCAAGGATCTGTGTACCCGCGAAATAAGCTACCACCGGGATGAGAAAGTTACAGTTAGACAGAAAGCTTGGGCCTGCTCGGTTCACAACGATGAAGTAGATAATAGAAGCAAAGCCTGCTGGCATTAATCCTAGCCAGATAACGGCTATGAGTGCATCTGGGGTTGCTGCATATACCAATTCATCAAAAATATTGGCGCCATTAAAGACGACCAATGGCATCACTAGCAACAGTGCAGATATCAACATCCCTGCGCCTGCAATTAGCGGATTAAATCTAGGAAGGAGTCTTATCAGTACGGTGTTCAACGCATAACTACTTGCTGCTGCAAGAATGGCCAATGCTCCAAGAAGATCAATGCTGCCAGCTGCAAAAGGGTTGAGTAAAACGGTTACACCGGTAAATGCGAGAATAAAGCCGATGATTTTGTAGCGATTTAGCTGTTCACCTTCAACAAAGTAGTGCGCAATCAGCATTGTGACAAAAGGCATTATAGCCATCAGTACACCGGTACTTGCAGAGGTTACCGACTGCTGGCCCCATGTAATAAGCATAAAAGGTAGAGCGCTGCCGAATAGCCCAAGTAGCAAAAAGCTACCCCAGCTCTTTAGATTGAAAGGTAAGCGTAACCCCCTTGAGTATGCAAACAGGGTAATGACAAGTGCACCTAAACCTATGCGCAGCAAGGTTATGGTGACTGCAGTGAGTCCTCCTTCGATAGCGATTGAGGTCACCATAAAAGAGGTGCCCCAGACGACTATCAGGATACTAAGAAGAAGCCAGTTGATCAGTTGAGGGGTAAGCACTGTATTCAGACTGTTTCGCTATTATTGAGAGAGAGCTAGTTTATACTAGGTTCTTTGGGAATGCTTAGACTGCCTTATCTTATTACAGCTTAAACATTAAACTTTTCATTCTAGGTATTGAAATGAAACAATTTATTATGATCGCTCCTATGGTGCTAGTTGGGCTGTTGTTACTAGTATCAGGTTATTTCGCGCTACAGGGTTACAACTCGCGTAGTGCAACTTCACCTGGGCTTTCAGGGGGGATACTAGCGCCGTGTGGATCTAAGCCAAACGCTGTTTGCAGTGAAGTGGGCACCGATAGCGCCCATTTTATAGAACCAATAGGCCTATGTGTTTTGGATCTCTCTTCGGTTGCTAAGGATGTCGAATCATTGGGAGGTAAAGTTGTTCGCTCTGAAACTAATTATCTAGCCGCTGAGTTTAAGTCCAGTTTTTTTGGTTTTGTTGACGACTTGGAACTACGTAAAGATAGCGTAGCCGGTGTGATTCATATTCGTTCTGCTTCCCGGGTGGGTTATTCCGACATGGGTGTGAACCGTAAGCGGGCAGAGCAGCTTCGGGCATTGCTGGAAGGCCGTGGATGAGTCAGCGCAAATCAGTTGATTACCTGGCAGGGTATCCTCCAGAGCTCCAACAGCAAGCGGATTCACTAATCAAAACGGGGAAACTACCGGACTATCTGCGTAAGCGCTATGAAGGCAATCACACTATCGCCAGTTCCAAAGCGCTTTATCAATATACTTTAGAGCTCAAGAATAGTTACCTGCGAAAATCGGCGCCGCTGAGTAAGGTGGAGTATGATGACAAAATTGATGTCATTCATAATGCTCTGGGGCTTCATACCCATATTTCACGGGTTCAAGGGAATAAATTACGGGCTAAAAAAGAGATCCGTATCGCGTCTCTCTTTAAGCGTACGCCTGAGCCTTTTCTGCGCATGATAGTAGTCCACGAGTTAGCTCATATTCGTGAGAAGGAGCATAATCGTGCTTTCTATAAACTCTGTCAGTATATGGAGCCGGATTACCATCAGCTTGAATTAGATCTGCGACTTTACCTCACCTGTCTCGAACGGTTTGGCTCGGTATTTTAATTATGTACAAATTATTATGTCTGATGAAAGTTCTCTAATCGTTTTTTATGATGGTTCCTGCGCCGGTTGTGTACGGGATCGGTTGTACTATGAATCTCTGCAGGCAGCAGATGATGCCACTGTGATTTGGTTTGATATTACCGGGCAAGAAGATCAGCTTAGAGAGTGGGGAATTGATCCCCATAAAGCGTTGCTTGAATTACATATTCGCGATTCAGAGGGTCAAATTCATTCTGAACTTGATGCCTATCGGCTGTTGATGCACCGGGTGCCGCGTTTAAAATGGCTTGGCTGGTTGCTCGGCTTGCCGCTAATTCGAACGGTATCCCGCTACCTTT
>JAGPUU010000472.1 GCA_018067325.1 Amphritea sp. | reverse complement strand
GAATCCCAACAATAGCCAAGAGCAGTGGCTAGAACGCGCTTCGCGCTTGCTCGTGGCTCGACGCGACTGCGTCGCTTGCTAGAAAAAGCATGAATCCGTAGGTTGGGATGAGGTACGAATCCCAACAATGACCGCAGCAATCGTCAAAGCTCGTCTAACCCTTAATGTTAAAACAATCCCTAGCGCCTCAAACTATCAAACACATCAATTTCCCCCTATATTTTCGGCGTATCAAAAAAGGCTAATTTTACAAAACCGCTGGTGCACCACTTCATCTGATTTTTTGCTTGATGGCTATCAAATACATCTCTCGTTGGCGTTGTTAGGCTAGCGTCTCTGAAACATGTTGGAGATGCGATCGTGGAGTTGATTTGTCCTGCCGGAAGTTATCCTGCCTTAAAAGCAGCCGTTGATAACGGTGCTAGTGCTGTTTACTTTGGCTTTAAAGATGCGACCAATGCTCGCCATTTTGCAGGCCTTAATTTTGACCGACGTAAAGCGGAGAAAGGCATAGATTATGCCCGTAAGCATGGCGTTAAAGTGCTCTGTGCTGTGAATACCTATCCGCAGCCTTCCGGTTGGAAAGCCTGGCAAGGCGCGGTTGATCTGGCCGCTGACATGGGGGTTGATGCGTTAATAGCGGCAGATATGGGGGTGCTAGGCTACGCTTCAGATACCCATTCAGCGCTTAATCTGCACCTTTCTGTTCAAGGCTCAGCGACCAACTATGAAGCCCTCGCTTATTATCACCAACAGTTCGGCATTAAGCGTGCGGTACTACCCCGTGTATTGTCACTCGCGCAAGTCGAGCACTTAGCCCAGCATAGCCCGGTTGAACTGGAGGTATTTGCCTTTGGTAGCCTTTGCATCATGGTAGAGGGCCGCTGCTATCTTTCTTCGTATATTACCGATGAATCTCCTAATACCTGTGGTGCCTGCTCTCCGGCAAAAGCGGTGCGCTGGCAAGAGACCACATCAGGCCTTGAGTCGCGTTTAAATGATGTGCTGATTGACCGCTACAAAACAGATGAAAAAGCAGGCTATCCCACCCTATGTAAAGGTCGCTTTGATGTGGAAGGCTCGGTTTATCACGCCATGGAAGAACCCACTAGCTTAAATACGTTGAACTTGATTCCTGAGTTGAAACGAATGGGCATTAAGGCGTTAAAAATTGAGGGACGCCAGAGAAGCCCAGCCTATGTCGCTAAGGTTGTGCGTATATGGCGAGAAGCCCTGGATACGGCGTCGCGTAACCCTGATCACTTTGACATAAACCCTGAGTGGAATAACGGCCTGCTGGAACTCTCTGAAGGCTCAACAACGACCATCGGTGCTTATCACCGCAGCTGGCAGTAACGGGAGATAGCATGATGAATCAGGTTGTGAATAAGCAAACACCTCAACAAGCGAATGAGAGCGTCGATAAGACCATGAAGCTGTCATTGGGCCCCATGTTATATTTTTGGCCGAAACAAGACGTTTTTAATTTCTATGCGGAAATGGCAGAGCTGCCACTGGATACCATTTACCTGGGCGAAACCGTCTGCTCTAAACGGCGTGAACTAAAACGGTCTGATTGGTTAGAGATAGCGCAGGAGTTAACCCAGTGCGGTAAAAAAGTGGTGCTCTCCACCTTGTCTTTGCTTGAAGCAGAATCAGAACTAAAAATGCTGCGGCGTATCTGTAGCAATGGCGACCTGATGGTCGAGGCCAATGATATGGCCGCTGTGCAGTTACTCAGTCAACAAGGTATCCCCTTCGTTACCGGCCCTTCTATTAACGTTTATAACTTACCGGTTCTGAAACAGCTGTATAGCAGTGGCATGCGACGCTGGGTGATGCCTGTAGAGTTAGGCGCACAAACCCTTGAAGAGTTGTTGCAGCAAGCCACCGATGATGGTGGTTTCCCAGACCTCGAAACAGAGGTGTTTGCTTATGGTTGCTTGCCTTTGGCTTACGCTGCACGCTGCTTTACCGCACGCTTTAAGAACCTACCTAAAGATAACTGCAATTTTTGCTGTATCGAATACCCCGATGGCATTCCGATGAAATCTCAGGAAGATGATAATCTTTTCATCATCAATGGCATTCAGACGTTATCGGGAGAGCACTACAACCTCGAAAACGAGTTACAACGGATGCGTGAGATCGGGGTAGACCTGGTGCGACTTAGCCCACAGCGGGAAGGCATGGCTGACGTGGTGCAACGCTTCGCCAAGCGTTTACATGAGCCTTCATCAACGAGTATCCCGCTGCTGAATGAATCTCAGTGTAATGGCTATTGGTATGGCGAGCCTGGTATGAAGTGGGTAGATTAGGCCGTTTTCTAAGACGCGCAAGTGACTGAAGTGACTGTCAGTTACGACCTATTACGGCCTAAACAGCGGGATTGAATTAAAAGGAATAAGTCCACAGGAATAAGATGAGGTATGCCTTCAGCTTATTCCTGTTCAAGTTACCCAGCCCAACTAAATCGTTGAGCGTTGGGCCAACTGAATACTACGCTGGAACACCGCCGGCATTTCACTCCAGTCCACGCTATCCATTAGATTCTTAATAGCTAAGCCGAGTTCTGTATTACCTTCGATAACCAGTTTCCGTTGAAAGAACAAAGTGTCAGGGTCAACTTCCTGAGAGGCCATTTTGATGAAGTCGGGTGAATCGCCTCTAATCCAGGCATCAGGTTGTTGTGCTGGCAGCACCACGAGCTTTTCGTTCTCGCAGGTAAACGCCACCTGTATCCCTAAATCCCTGACCTCCAGACCTAACTGCTGCCCTTCAAGAAAATAAAACTCATCATCCTGAAGCTGCTCTTTGAATAGATAATTTAACAGCTGCTCCGCCACTTTTTTCCT
>JAGPUU010000013.1 GCA_018067325.1 Amphritea sp. | reverse complement strand
TGGTAGTGTAGGGTTTCCTTATGCGAGAGTAGGTCATCGCCAAGCTTCAAATAAGAGACAGCCCCGATCATTAGTTTGGTCGGGGCTTTTTCGTGTCTGGGATTTAAGGGCTGAGACGTAGCTAGACCGCCGCTACGCGGCTGGCTCGGACGGCGCTGCGCACCTATCGTGGCTAGAATAAGCGTAAGAGCCAAGCCATTCTTAATGGAGTTGGGTGTGATAGTTGTAGAGTAGGTGCTTCGTAAGGTGATTCTTTCGCCGTGAGGTACCCAGAGGGCATGCCAGCACGGCTCCTACATAAAAAATATATCGCAGAGAATAACATCACTGGGTCAATAGTTTTCTAGCCAAGTCGCCAGCGAGCAGTCGCGATCTAGCTACTGTGCTTTAGTTTTGAGTTCTGGATCTTTACAGATACTCAAAATGGAGGAGGTGGTGACATAGACAAAGGGCGCTAGATGAACTAAAATGTCGCCGATTTGCATGCTCTGAATGCACACAAAGACTTCTATACAAAAAAGCGAGGTGGACATTTTGTTCTACCTCGCTTTTTTGCAACTTACAGTTTATTAATTCTGTTTAGATTTTCGCACTAAGCGGGGAGGTTAATTTTGACAAGACCAGCCATTCTGGCCCTCGAGGACGGTAGTATCTTCCGGGGAGTAGCGATTGGCGCTGATGGCCAGTCCAACGGAGAAGTAGTATTTAACACTTCCATGACGGGCTATCAGGAGATTCTGACGGATCCATCGTATTGCCGTCAGATTGTGACCCTGACCTATCCGCATATCGGTAACGTGGGAACGAATAAGGATGATGAAGAGTCCTCTGATACATGGGTTGCCGGTCTTGTAATCCGGGATCTTCCGTTAGCCGCCAGTAGCTGGCGTTGTGAGCAGAGCTTGGATGATTACCTGAAAGAAAAGAATATTGTTGGTATCGCGGATATAGATACCCGCCGACTGACCCGAATTCTTCGTGAAAAGGGATCATTAAGCGGTTGTATCATGGCCGGCGATATCGATGAAGATAGCGCACTGGCTGCGGCAAAAGCATTCCCCGGTCTGAAAGGTATGGATCTGGCGAAAGAGGTTACTACTGACGAACCGTATCAGTGGACTTCAACCACCTGGGATCGTGAAGAGGGTCATGTGGAGCGCAGCGAAGATGAGCTTCCTCATCATGTCGTAGCTTATGACTTTGGCGTTAAACGCAATATTCTGCGAATGCTGGTTGAACGCGGTTGCCGCCTGACAGTGGTGCCTGCTAAAACTACGGCTGCTGAAGTGTTGGCGTTAAACCCTGATGGTATTTTCCTGTCTAATGGCCCGGGAGATCCGGAGCCATGTGATTACGCTATCGAAGCTATTCAGGAAATCTGTAAATCAGATCTGCCTATCTTTGGTATCTGTCTGGGGCATCAATTGTTAGCGCTGGCTTCTGGCGCGCGGAGCATGAAGATGAAGTTCGGTCATCATGGTGCTAACCACCCAGTTCAGGATCTAAACACTAAGCAGGTTATGATTACCAGTCAGAACCATGGTTTTGCGGTCGATGAAGCGTCGATGCCTGAGACTCTTAAGGCAACCCATAAGTCATTGTTTGATGGTTCCCTACAAGGGATTGAACGTACCGACCGAGCTGCATTCAGCTTTCAGGGGCACCCTGAAGCTAGCCCCGGTCCACGCGATGTTGCGCCACTGTTTGATCGCTTTATCCGCGATATCGAAGCGCGCAAGGCCTGATAGACCTGAGTTAAGACTCATACGTGTTGCCCGGTGAGATGCTCCCGGGCAGTGTTTAAAGAATTATATTTTCGATCGGTTATTTACACATGCCAAAACGTACGGACATACAAAGTATTCTAATCCTCGGTGCGGGTCCTATCGTTATCGGTCAGGCCTGTGAGTTTGATTACTCCGGTGCCCAGGCCTGTAAAGCTCTGCGAGAAGAGGGCTATCGCGTTATTCTGGTTAACTCTAATCCAGCGACCATAATGACCGATCCGTCGATGGCTGACGCCACTTACATAGAGCCTATTCTATGGAAAACCGTTGCTAAGATCATTGAGCAAGAGCGTCCGGATGCTCTGCTGCCAACCATGGGTGGTCAGACTGCGCTAAACTGCGCGCTGGATCTTGAGCGTGAAGGTGTTCTTGAGCAATTTGGTGTCGAGATGATCGGCGCCAATGCTGACACTATTGATAAAGCAGAAGATCGTGATCGTTTTGATAAAGCGATGAAATCTATCGGTCTGGAATGTCCACGTGCGGCAATTGCTCACAGTCTTGAAGAAGCTTTGCAGGTTCAGTCTCAGTTGGGCTTCCCGTCAATTATCCGTCCATCCTTCACTATGGGTGGCACCGGTGGCGGTATCGCGTATAACAAAGAAGAATTTATCGAGATCTGTGAACGTGGACTGGACTTGTCTCCAACCAGTGAGCTATTGATCGATGAGTCCCTGATCGGCTGGAAAGAGTACGAGATGGAAGTGGTTCGTGACAAAAACGACAACTGCATCATCATCTGTTCTATTGAAAACTTTGACGCTATGGGTGTGCATACGGGTGATTCGATTACCGTTGCGCCTGCGCAGACTCTGACTGATAAAGAGTACCAGTGGATGCGTGATGCGTCTCTGGCCGTGCTGCGTGAGATCGGTGTTGAAACTGGCGGTTCGAATGTGCAGTTCGGCCAGTGTCCTGAAACTGGGCGTTTTGTCATCATTGAGATGAATCCCCGGGTATCTCGTTCATCGGCATTAGCTTCTAAGGCGACCGGTTTTCCAATTGCCAAAGTAGCGGCAAAATTGGCGATCGGCTATACCCTTGATGAACTGCAAAATGATATTACTGGTGGTGCGACTCCAGCATCTTTCGAGCCGGCTATCGATTATGTAGTAACTAAGATTCCTCGTTTTACGTTTGAAAAATTCCCGCAGGCCAATGACCGTCTAACAACTCAGATGAAGTCTGTTGGTGAGGTGATGGCTATTGGTCGTACTCAGCAGGAGTCGCTGCAGAAAGCGTTGCGTGGCCTTGAAGTGGGTGCGACCGGCTTTGACCCGATTGTTGACCTTAAGAGTGAAGATGCTCGTGCCGAGATCGTCCGTGAGATGAAGCAGCCAGGTGCTGAGCGGATCTGGTATGTTGGTGACGCTTTCCGTCTGGGTATGTCTGTTGAAGAGCTTTATGAGCTGTCCGGTATCGATCGCTGGTACCTGGTTCAGATTGAAGATCTTATAAAGGACGAACAGCTGATTTCTGAAATGTCTTTGTCTGAATTGGATAAAGATAAGCTCTATCGTCTGAAGCGAAAAGGCTTTGCAGATGCTCGTTTGGCTACGTTGCTGGGTGTGTCTGAAAAGCAGGTTCGTAAACGCCGTCATTCAATGGATATTCGTCCGGTATACAAGCGTGTTGATACTTGTGCTGCTGAGTTTTCTACTGATACTGCTTATATGTACTCGACCTATGAAGAAGAGTGCGAGTCGAATCCATCTAATCGTGACAAAATCATGGTTATCGGCGGCGGCCCTAACCGTATAGGACAGGGTATCGAGTTTGATTATTGCTGCGTACATGCTGCTCTGGCGGCTCGTGAAGATGGCTTTGAAACCATCATGGTTAACTGTAACCCTGAAACGGTATCAACCGATTACGACACTTCTGATCGTCTCTATTTCGAATCGATTACATTGGAAGATGTTCTAGAGATCGTACATGTCGAGAAGCCTAAGGGTGTTATCGTACAATACGGTGGTCAGACTCCTCTGAAATTGGCGCTCGCGCTGGAGCAGGCTGGTGTGCCAATCATAGGTACTTCGCCTGAAGCGATTGACCGTGCGGAAGACCGTGAGCAGTTTCAGCAGATGCTTAAGCGTCTTGGTCTGAAGCAGCCTGAGAACGCTACCGTTCGTTCATTGGAAGAAGCGATTATTGAAGCTGAAAAGCTAGGATATCCGCTAGTTGTACGTCCATCTTATGTATTGGGTGGTCGAGCAATGGAAATTGTCTACAAAGAGTCCGAGCTACGTAAGTACATGACTACTGCGGTACAGGTTTCACATGATGCACCTGTGCTATTGGATCACTTCCTGAATGCTGCTATTGAAGTTGATATTGATGCGGTATCCGATGGTAAAACTGTCGTTATCGGTGCGATCATGCAGCATATCGAGCAGGCGGGTGTTCACTCCGGTGATTCTGCATGTTCTCTGCCGCCATACAGTCTTGCAGAGGATCTGCAGAATGAAATGCGTGATATGGTGCGTAAGATGGCGCTGGAGCTGGGTGTAGTGGGGCTGATGAATACTCAGTTGGCTTACCAGGATGGCGATGTTTACGTTATTGAAGTAAATCCGCGTGCTTCTCGAACTGTGCCGTTTGTTTCTAAGTGCATTGGTGTTTCCCTGGCTAAGATTGGTGCTCAGGTGATGACCGGTAAAACGCTACAAGAAATCGGTTTTACAGAAGAGATTGTACCAACGCTGTTTAACGTTAAAGAAGCGGTCTTCCCATTCAATAAATTCCAGGGCGTTGACCCTATCCTGTCACCTGAGATGAAGTCTACCGGTGAAGTTATGGGTGTGGGTGTAACTTTTGGTGAAGCCTTTATGAAGGCGCAGATGGGTGCTGGCGAGAAGATGCCTACTACCGGTCAAGCCTTTATCTCTGTGCGCGAAGTGGATAAGCAGAACGTACTGCCCGTTGCTCGTGATCTCGTAGGCCTGGGCTTTACGCTGGTTGCGACTCGCGGCACCGCAGCTTTGCTTGCCGCTGAAGGGCTCGAAGTTCAGGTGGTTAACAAGGTAACGGAAGGTCGTCCTAATATCGTCGATATGCTTAAAAACGATGAGATTGTCTATGTTATCAATACCACTGAAGGTCGTAAGGCGATCGCTGACTCTGCAGAGATTCGTCGCTCAGCTTTGCAGCATAAAGTGCCATATAGTACTACGCTGGCTGGCGCCGAAGCCATGATTATGGCGATGCAGTACGGTGAAGAGAAAGTTGTTCGCCGTCTGCAAGACCTGCACTGAGGAGCATAGAAAATGCAAAAATTCCCAATGACCGTTCTGGGTGAGAAAACATTACGGGCGGAATTGGACGATCTTAAAACCGTTCGGCGCCCCGTCGTAATCGCATCCATTGCTGAAGCTCGTGAGCACGGCGACCTGAAAGAAAATGCTGAGTATCATGCCGCCCGTGAGCAGCAAGGCTTTATTGAAGGTCGTATACAGGAGCTAGAAGGTAAGCTGGGCTCTGTTCAGGTGATCGATGTCACGCAGATCCCGCATACCGGGAAGGTTATTTTTGGTACCACTGTTGAAATTATTAACCTAGATACTGATGCGACGGTTCGATATCAGATCGTGGGTGATGATGAGGCGGATATCAAGAGTGGTAAAATATCTATCAGCTCTCCGATTGCCAGGGCTTTGATTGGCAAGGAGGAGGGTGATGTTGCGGTAGTACAGACGCCTAATGGCGGAGTTGAATACGAGGTTGATCAGGTGTTTCATATCTGATTGTGCCGGAATAAAAAAACCGCCATTGGGCGGTTTTTTTGTTGGTGCATTTTGTTAGTGCATTGAGACGGATTAGCGAAGCAGGTTAGACAGTTTAGGGTCTGGGCTTTTCGCAGCGCGATAGAACAGTGCTACGCTACCAATCTCCTGAACGATCAGGGCTTCAACGATCTTGGCCATTTCTGTGATCAGTTGCTTCTTGGCAACCCGATCACCTATGGCGAATTTAACTTTGATCAGCTCGTGGTCTTCCAGTGCCCGGTCAGCTTCCAGTAGAATGTTTTCGCTGAGGCCGTTTCCGGCAACGGTGATGATAGGATTCAGCTTGTGGCCGATGGTCCGGAACTGCTTCTTTTGCGTAGAGGTTAAGCTCATACTAAAATACTTGCCTTTGATAATATTGGAGCGGCAGATCCGCTCAGTTTTATAATAGATAGATTTTACCTGAGTTGTGGTGCAGAAAGTAGGCATTAACTCAAATTCCGAATGGGGTCATGGGTGGCAAGATCAAAAAGCAGCGGTCGTTGGCTGCAGGAACACTTCGACGATCAGTATGTAAAAAAAGCTAAAGAGCTGGGATACCGCTCCCGAGCCAGTTTTAAACTGCTGGAGCTGAACGATAAAGATAAGCTGATACGTCCGGGAATGACGTTAGTGGATCTTGGTGCAGCCCCGGGTGGCTGGTCTCAGGTAGCGGCTGAACTAGTCGGTGATGATGGCAGAGTAGTGGCATCGGATATACTGTCTATGGATCCTTTGCCCGGCGTACAGTTTATTCAAGGGGACTTTACAGAGGAATCTGTGCTGAATCAGATACTGGAAACCTTAGGTAATGATCTGGCAGACCTTGTAATTTCTGATATGGCCCCCAATATGAGTGGTATGAATGCTGTAGATCAGCCGGTTGCTATGTATCTGGTTGAACTGGCGTTAGATATGGCTCGTCAGGTGTTGCGTCCCGGTGGTGACTTTGTTGCTAAGGTATTCCAGGGCGAAGGTTTTGACGAATATATGAACGATATGCGCAGTAGCTTTACTAAGGTGTATAGCCGTAAACCCGATTCATCTCGGGCTCGTTCGCGAGAGGTTTATCTTATTGGACGAAATTTTCGTCCTTGATATAGTTATTACGGGTTAAGTAATGTACTTTTGTTTGTTTTCCGACGGACATTAATTTTGAGAGAACAGAGGGTTTTCCTTTGAACGATATGGCTAAGAATCTAGTACTGTGGCTGGTCATCGCAGCAGTGCTGTTGACCGTTTTTAATAATTTTAATAGCGAAAGCTCCTCGCAAACCCTTACCTACTCTGAGTTTATCAGCGCAGTAAAAGAGGATCAGGTTCGCCGAGTTGTTATTGAAGGTTACACCATTGAGGGTGAGCGGATTAACGGCGAGCACTTTGAAACCGTGCGTCCGGCGTTACAGGATCCTAAGCTGGTTGATGATCTGTATAACCATAAAGTGCAGATAGAGGGTAAGCAGCCTGAGAAACAGAGTGTTTGGACTCAGTTGCTGGTTGCCAGTTTCCCAATTCTGATCATCCTTGCCATCTTTATGTTCTTTATGCGTCAGATGCAGGGCGGCGGCGGTGGTAAAGGCGGTCCGATGTCCTTTGGTAAGTCCAAAGCCCGAATGATGGGTGAGGATCAGATTAAGACGACCTTTGATGATGTGGCCGGTGTTGAAGAGGCGAAAGAGGAGGTTAAAGAGCTGGTTGATTACCTCCGGGACCCCGGGAAATTTCAGCGGTTGGGTGGTCATATTCCTCGCGGAGTGCTGATGTCAGGTAATCCGGGTACCGGTAAAACCTTGTTGGCCAAAGCGATTGCCGGTGAAGCGAAGGTGCCGTTCTTTACTATTTCCGGTTCTGACTTTGTTGAGATGTTTGTCGGCGTCGGCGCATCCCGTGTCCGGGATATGTTTGAACAGGCAAAGAAAAATTCACCTTGTATCATCTTTATCGATGAGATCGACGCGGTCGGTCGTCACCGTGGTGTTGGTATGGGCGGCGGTAATGATGAGCGTGAGCAGACTCTGAATCAGTTACTGGTTGAAATGGATGGTTTTGAAGGTACTGAGGGGGTTATCGTTATTGCTGCGACTAACCGTCCTGACGTACTAGACCCGGCATTGTTGCGTCCGGGGCGTTTTGACCGACAGGTACATGTAGGCCTGCCTGATATTCGCGGTCGTGAAAAAATTCTTAAAGTGCATATGCGTAAAGTGCCATTGGGTGACGATGTCAAACCTGATCTTATTGCGCGTGGTACTCCGGGCTTCTCAGGTGCCGATCTGGCAAACCTGGTAAACGAAGCAGCGCTCTTCGCTGCGCGGTCTAGCAAGCGTACCGTTGGTATGGAGCAGTTCGAGCGGGCTAAAGATAAAATCATGATGGGCGCAGAGCGTAAATCGATGGTTATGTCTTATGAGGAGCGCCTGAATACGGCTTACCATGAATCAGGTCATGCCATTGTTGGTCGTCTGATGCCAGAGCATGATCCAGTCTATAAAGTCTCTATCATTCCCCGTGGACGGGCATTGGGTGTGACTATGTTCCTGCCTGAAGAGGATAGATATAGCCACAGCCGTAAGATGCTTATCTCTAATATTTGTAGTCTATACGGCGGTCGAATAGCTGAGGAAATGACGTTGGGTAAAGATGGCGTTACCACTGGTGCATCTAATGATATTCAGCGGGCCACTAGTCTGGCGCGTAATATGGTAGCGCGGTGGGGACTGTCTGAAGAGATGGGGCCTCTGTTATATGATGAAGAAGAGCAGGATCCGTTTAATCGTGGTTACGGTCAGGGTGTAAAGCCTATGTCTGAAGAGATTCAGCGTAAGATTGATACAGAGACTCGCAAGATTATCGATGAATGCTACGCCAATGCGGCTAAGATGCTTGAAGATAACCGAGATGTTCTTGAGACGATGACTCAGGCATTGATGAAATATGAAACGATCGATAGCGGTCAGATTGATGAGTTGATGGATCGTAAGCCGGTTACTGCGCCGGAAGGCTGGCAGGAATCTGATTCCAGAGCGGCCCGGGATGAAGCTGCTAAAGCGAAGGATCAGGAAGACTTTGAGTTGGATGAAAGTGATCTAAGCGACGATGATGCTGATGGACCGGCATCTGATTCGGATTCAGATGCTCCAGATCAGAATTTGCACTGATAGGATAAGCTCAATGCCATAAGGCCGGTCCCTGACCGGCCTTTTTAATATTAGCTCTCTACAGGAAGCGAAGTGACTGATTTTTCTGCCTATAAATTTGGTTCCCGTCGCCTTGATCTGAGTCGTCCTCAAGTGATGGGAATTGTTAATGTCACGCCAGACTCCTTCTCTGATGGTGGTTCTCTGTATGAATCACGGAAACTTTGTGTTGATCAGGCGGTCTCAAGGGCGCGGCAGATGGTCGAGGACGGTGCTGCCTTTATCGATGTAGGTGGTGAATCAACCCGACCGGGCGCGACGCCTGTTTCGCTTCAGGAAGAGATGGATCGTGTGCTGCCCGTAATAGAGCGGATCAACGCTGAGATTGATGTGGTTATCTCGGTTGATACGAGTGCGCCAGAGCTTATTGCTGAAGTTGGTAGGTTTGGGGCAGGGCTGATCAATGATGTCCGTGCGCTGGGGCGTGAAGGCGCTTTAGAGGCTGCTGCAGCAACTGGGTTGCCTGTTTGTGTTATGCATATGCAGGGGAGTCCGGCAACCATGCAGGATGCACCTGATTATGATGACGTATTGGATGACGTTAGTTGTTTTCTGAATCAGCGGGTGAGTGCTTGTAACAATGCGGGCATTGGCAATGATCGTATTATCCTGGACCCTGGATTTGGTTTTGGTAAAACAGTAGAGCATAACCTGAGGCTGCTGAATAATCTTGGTCGATTACATAGTATGGGGTTGCCTCTCTTGGTGGGGACTTCCCGAAAGACGATGATCGATCATGTGCTGGGCCGTCCGGTGGATCAGAGACTAGCCGGGGGATTGGCAACCGTTGCTCTGGGTGTTCAGCAAGGGGCACAGATTTTCAGAGTGCATGATGTAAGAGAGACAGTGGATGTGGTTCGGATGACAGAGGCAGTGCTGAAGGAGTCTGTACAGGATGAGGATAAAAAATGACTAAGCGATATTTTGGTACTGACGGTATTCGTGGCAAAGTAGGTACAGCGCCCATTACGCCAGACTTTATGCTCAAATTAGGCTGGGCTGCAGGTAAGGTATTTGCTCGGGAGGGCAGAAGTAAGATCATTATCGGCAAAGATACCCGGATATCGGGCTATATGTTTGAGTCGGCGCTGGAAGCGGGGCTCTCTGCTGCGGGTGTTGATGTATTGCTGCTGGGGCCTATGCCGACGCCGGCTATTGCTTATCTAACCCGGACGTTTCGCTGTAACGCTGGCATAGTTATTAGTGCATCCCATAACCCATATTACGACAATGGAATTAAGTTTTTCTCTGAACAAGGGACTAAACTGCCAGACGATATTGAGCATGCCATTGAAGCACAGATGGATATGGCAATGACGACGGTGGAAGCTGCCGAGTTGGGTAAGGCTCGACGTGTAGAAGATGCCGCTGGGCGTTATATTGAATTTTGTAAGGGGACTGTATCAGGTGATCTTCAGCTGAAGGGGTTGAAAATTGCTGTCGATTGCGCGAATGGAGCTACCTACCATATCGCCCCGAAAGTGTTTCGGGAATTAGGTGCTGAGGTGATTGAAATTGCATCCTCACCTGATGGAATTAACATTAATGAAAATTGTGGTGCGACCTCTACCCGCTTGCTTGAAAAGGTTGTTGTTGCAGAGAAAGCTGATCTGGGTATTGCGCTTGATGGTGATGGTGATCGGCTTATTATGGTCGACCATAAGGGAGCGCCGGTTGATGGTGATGAGCTGCTGTTCATTATTGCGATGGAAATGCAGCGTAAGAATCAGCTTAAAGGAGGCGTCGTTGGCACGCTGATGAGTAACTTTGGTCTGGAACAAGGGCTTAAGCAGGCTGAGATTCCTTTTGTGCGGGCTCAAGTGGGTGACCGATATGTAATGACTGAGTTGGCAGAGAGAGAGTGGTTTTTGGGTGGGGAGTCTTCCGGGCACCTTATCTGCCGCCATCTGATCTCTACTGGCGATGGTATTGTTGCAGCGTTGCAGGTTCTGCGAGCGATGGCCGATACCGGAGCCTCGTTGCATGTGCTGAAGTCAGCTATGGGAAAGATGCCGCAAACAATGATTAATGTTCGTCTTAGCGAGAAAGTTGATGTGATCTCATTGCCTGCAGTACAAGCAGCGGTGGCGGATATTGAATCTCGTCTAGGCGATCGTGGTCGGGTTTTACTAAGGCCTTCAGGCACTGAGCCATTGGTTCGTGTGATGATTGAAGGTGATGATGCGGTATGGGTTGAAAGTTTGTGTAAAGAGCTTGCTGAAGTAGTTAAGCAAGCACTGTGATAATTTTTGCCTGCTGAGTTGTATCAGCTTGTAAATAATCAGGAAACTGGGTACTATGTGCGCCGCTTTGCACAGAGGGAAGCTCATGCGTAAGACGATTGTTGCAGGAAACTGGAAAATGAACGGTACCAGTGAGTCTATTAAGGCTTTGCTGGAAAATATCACCGGCGGTGCGATAAATATTGACGGCCTGGTGACGCTGGTTTGTCCGCCTGCAGTCTATCTGTCTCAGGTTGTGGCTCAGACAGCGGATGCCCCTGTTTCGGTAGGTGCGCAGAATGTGTCAGCACAGCCAAAGGGTGCGTATACCGGTGAGTGGTCACTGGAAATGCTGCAAGATCTGGGTTGTGAATATGTGATTTTAGGACATTCTGAGCGACGCAGTATCTTTGGTGAAAGTGATGCGATAGTGGCTGAAAAAGTCGCCGCGGTACTTGAAGCTGAACTGGTTCCGGTGCTTTGTGTCGGTGAAACGCTTGAACAGCGTGAAGCCGGGAATGCCTTGGCGGTAGTGAGTTCGCAGATTGATGTGGTGCTGCAGCAGGTCGGTATTGAAGGTTTCGCTTCAACGGTTATTGCATATGAGCCTGTTTGGGCTATAGGTACCGGATTGACGGCAACGCCGGAGGACGCGCAGGCAGTACATGCTGCGATTCGTTCACAGCTTGCAAAGCACGATGCAAATATTGCTGAAAACCTGTCGATTCTATATGGCGGTAGTATGAATGCTGCAAACGCAGCAGAGCTTTTAGCTCAACAGGATATTGATGGCGGTCTGATTGGCGGCGCATCACTGAAAGCTGACGAATTCCTGACGATCTGCGCTGCGGCTGCAGAGAGTCGTAAGTAAGTGGAAAAATAGATGGAAACTCTGGTTCTTGCTGTACATGTTCTGCTGGCTGCGTCCATTATTGCTCTGGTGCTATTGCAGCAGGGTAAAGGTGCTGAGGCAGGCGCGTCTTTTGGTGCGGGTGCTTCACAGACCGTTTTTGGTAGTAAGGGTTCAGGTTCTTTCCTGAGTCGAATGACTGCGGTCATGGCAACTGGTCTGTTTGTTACCAGCTTTGTTCTGGCGGTATATGCAAAAGAACAGGCAACAACAGTAACTGAGGCTGGAGTGCCAGCGGCAGAACTTATTGAAAGTGCTGCGCAACAGGCTGAAACGCTGCCTGTGCTCGAAGAGCAGAAAGCTCCAGTAGGCGATACTGATATACCGCCTGCTGAGTAATACCTAGTAACAAAGCCGAAGTGGTGGAATTGGTAGACACGCCATCTTGAGGGGGTGGTGGCCTTATGGTCGTGCGGGTTCAAGTCCCGCCTTCGGCACCATATTTTATAAAAAAAGCGCCTAATGGCGCTTTTTTTGTTTTTGGGTTTTTGAATCACTGTCATCCATATGAAATCTTGTTTTATCGATGTGAATTAAGATCCAGAGTGAATGATCGGTTAAACCTTAAAGCTGTCCTTGAACTACCCGGTCTGTGGGAGTATAATTCTCGCCGATTTCTGATGCGGGGTGGAGCAGCCTGGTAGCTCGTCGGGCTCATAACCCGAAGGTCGTCAGTTCAAATCTGGCCCCCGCTACCATTTATTAAGATGTAATCAGAAAGAAGAGTTTCTTGAACGGGCTCTTGAGGGTTAATCAGATGAATTTTTGTCTGACTGTTCATTCCTTTTGGGGAGGCGGTTGGGTAGAAGTTGATTCCCATTAGCAATTTCAGAATGCTGTTGTGTTAGATAAGCATCCGGAATTGTCGATCAAGCAGTACGTTGATTGGCCCCTTTTTAGGGGCTTTTTCGTACTTGCGACCTACCGGGTCGTGTGTTGAATGGGTCTTAGACCCATTTTTTGTTTGCATTGAAAGTGCATTTAGAGGTTTTTTGCGTGTCTGCAAAGTTGAGTATGTTACAGGAACTGATTGAGCCATCCGTGGTGGCTCTCGGTTATCAGTTATGGGGTTTCGAAATGATATCCCAGGGGCGTCATAGCATGTTGCGAATCTATGTTGATGCCGAAGCGGGTATCGATGTAGAAGATTGTGCCAAGGTAAGCCGTCAGGTGAGCGGTATTCTGGATGTAGAGGATCCGATTAGCGGAGAATATACATTGGAAGTCTCTTCTCCTGGCATGGATCGTCCACTGTTTACGCTGGAACAGTACAAAGCTTATGTCGGACACGTCCTGCAGTTGAAGCTGCGTATGCCATTTGATGGACGCCGCAATTTTAAGGGGCTCCTCAGTGGTATCGAAGATGAAGATATCGTGCTGATTGTCGACCAGGAAGAGTTCCTGTTGCCGATAGATCACATAGAGAAAGCAAATATAGTTCCTCAGTTCTGAGATATTACAAAAGAATTGAATTTTGAGGTTGGGGCAGTTGTATGAATAAAGAAATTCTACTGGTTGCAGAAGCAGTATCTAACGAAAAAGACGTTCCCCAAGAGGTTATCTTTGAGGCGATTGAATTGGCGTTGGCAACTGCGACCAAAAAACGTTATGACGAAGATGCGGATATTCGCGTAGTCATTGACCGTACTACGGGTGGTTACACTACTTACCGTCACTGGGCAGTTGTCAGTAACGAAGGTGTACCGCTGTTGGGTACTGAGTTGACTATGCAAGAGGCTGAAGAGATTGATAAAAGCCTTCAGCCTGGCGATATCCACGAGGAAGAAGTGGAATCTGTAAAGTTTGGTCGTATCGCGGCTCAGACGGCAAAGCAGGTTATCGTTCAGAAGGTTCGTGAAGCTGAGCGCGCTAAAGTTGTTGCGCTGTATAGCGGGCGCCTGGGTGAGTTGCTCTCCGGTACCGTTAAGAAGGTGACCCGGGATAACGTCATTATGGATCTGGGTGGTAACGCTGAAGCCGTGTTGCCACGTGATCAGCTGTTACCGCGTGAAACTTACCGGATGGGCGATCGGGTCCGTGCGGTACTGAATGAAATTCGTACGGAAGGTCGTGGACCGCAGCTGGCAATGAGCCGCAGCTGTCCTGAGATGCTGATTGAGTTGTTCCGCATTGAAGTGCCAGAAATCTCTGAAGAAGTTATTGATATCCGTGCTGCAGCTCGTGATCCGGGCTCTCGTGCCAAGATCGCAGTGAAAACGAATGATGGCCGGATCGATCCTGTTGGTGCTTGTGTCGGTATGCGTGGCGCCCGGGTTCAAGCGGTTTCTAATGAGTTAAGCGGTGAGCGTGTCGATATCATTCTTTGGGATGATAACCCGGCGCAATTAGTGCTAAATGCGATGTCTCCGGCTGAAGTAGCTTCTATTGTGGTGGATGAAGATTCCCGCTCTATGGATGTTGCTGTCGCTCAGGAAAACCTGGCTATGGCCATTGGTCGTGGCGGTCAGAACGTGCGTCTGGCATCTGAGTTGACCGGTTGGAAACTCAATGTCATGACCGAAGATGAAGCTGCTGAGAAACAGCAATCCGAGGCAGGTTCCATTCTGGAGATTTTCGTTAAACACCTTGATGTGGATGACGACATTGCAGAAGTGCTGGTAGATGAAGGCTTTACCTCTCTGGAAGAGGTGGCTTACGTTCCTGCAGAAGAGATGCTCGAAATTGATGGTTTCGATGAAGATATTGTTGATGAGCTGCGCACCCGCGCTAAGGATGCTCTGCTGAACCTGGCGATCGCAAGTGAGGAGGTTCTTGAAAATGCTGAACCTGCTCAGGATCTGCTAGAGATGGAAGGTATGGAGCGTCACCTGGCTTTTGTTTTGGCCAGTAAAGGTATCGTAACTATGGAAGATCTGGCTGAGCAAGCGGTTGAAGACCTGCTTGAGATTCAAGAGCTGGATAAAGATAAGGCTGCAGCGCTTATTATGACTGCGCGCGCCCCATGGTTTGCGGACGAAGAATAAGTCAACGGAGGAGATAAACCCAGATGGCAGAAGTCACAGTAAAACAGCTTGCCGAAGTAGTTGGCGTTCCCGTTGATCGTTTGCTTACGCAGATGAAACAAGCAGGTATTGCAGGCAAAAATGAAGTCGCTTCCGTAACGGAAGATGAGCGTCAGAAACTGCTTAACCACTTGAAGCGTAGCCACGGTGAAAAATCCGACGGCGAGCCTAAGAAAATCACGCTAAAGCGCAAGACGACGAGTCAACTTAAAGTATCGGGCGCGGCTGGTAAGAAAACTATCAATGTAGAAGTGCGGAAGAAACGCACCTATGTGAAGCGTTCGGATGTTGAAGAGAAATCGGCTCAGGAAACTAAAGGTTCTAGCCTTCAAACTGAGCTGCAAGATCAGGCGCGTCGCGATACAGATCTGCAGGCAGCACAGGAAAAGCAGCGTGATGATGCGCGCTTGAAAGCTGAAGCGAAGGCGAAGCCTGAGCAAGCCTCAGCGCCAGCGTCAAAGCCTGGGGCTGCACCAAGAAAGCCTTCGTCAACGCCTAAGAAGGCCGCTAGTGCGCCTAGGTCAGCTACTGCTCCTAGATCAGCAGCTGCTCCTAAGGCTGCTGGGGCGCCGGCTGCGGCACCTGCTGCAACTCCGGCAGCGCCAAAGCAGGATCGTAAGAAAAACTTCCGTAGTCAGGATAAGCCTGCTGCCGGTCGTAAAGATAACAAGCGTCTGTCCCGTAAGCCGGGTGGCCGTGGTGATGGCCGCCGAGGTAAGCCGGTTCAGCGTGGTATGACCAGCTCTAACGTTCAGGCGTTTGAGAAGCCTACAGCTCCAGTGATTCATGAAGTTGGTATTCCTGAGTCGATTACTGTTGCAGAACTGGCTAAGAAAATGTCGGTTAAGGCTGCTGACCTGATTAAAGTGATGTTTAAGATGGGCGCTATGGCGACTATCAACTCCGTGATCGATCAGGATACTGCAACTCTAGTGGTTGAAGAGATGGGTCATACGGCTGTTCCGATGGCAGGAAATACCGTAGAAGATCAGCTTAATCAGACTTCTGGCGCAGCTGAAGAGATCGCTGGTGTTCAGGTAGAACGAGCTCCGGTTGTTACCGTAATGGGTCATGTTGACCATGGTAAAACATCTTTACTGGATTACATTCGTGAAACCCGCGTTGCGGCAGGCGAGTCCGGTGGTATTACCCAGCATATCGGTGCCTACCACGTAGAAACCGGACACGGCATGGTGAGCTTTCTGGATACACCGGGACACGCGGCATTTACCGCCATGCGTGCCCGTGGTGCACAGCTGACCGATATCGTAATTCTGGTTGTTGCGGCAGATGATGGTGTTATGCCTCAAACCATTGAAGCGGTAGATCACGCCAAAGCGGCGGGTGTTCCTCTGGTTATCGCGGTTAACAAAATCGATAAAGAAGACGCCGATCCAGAACGTGTTAAAAACGAACTGGCTCAGCGTGATGTTATCCCTGAGGACTGGGGCGGCGAAGTTCAGTTTGTCAACGTTTCAGCCAAAACCGGTGAAGGTATTGATAAGCTGCTAGACGCTGTTCTGCTGCAATCTGAACTACTTGAACTGACAGCGATTCCTGAAGCGTCGGGTCGTGGTGTTGTGGTTGAATCCCGTCTGGATAAAGGCCGTGGTCCTGTTGCGACTCTGTTGGTACAGAACGGTACGTTGAATCAGGGTGATATCGTCCTGGCAGGTCTGCAGTATGGACGTGTACGTGCAATGCTGGATGAGAGGGGTAAGCCGGTTAAGTCGGCTGGGCCTTCGATTCCTGTCGAGATTCTGGGTCTGGATGGTACGCCTGGAGCCGGTGAAGAGTTCACCGTTGTTACCAACGAGAAGAAGGCACGTGAAGTTGCTTTGTTCCGTCAGGGTAAGTACCGCGAGATTAAACTGCAGCGTCAGCAGCAGGCTAAACTTGAGAACCTGTTTGAGAATATGAAGGCCGGTGATGTTAAGACTCTGAACATCATCCTGAAAGCGGACGTACGTGGTTCACTTGAAGCGCTGACAACCTCTCTGATAGATCTGAGTACAGATGAAGTTAAGGTAAATATCGTATCCGGCGGTGTCGGTGGTATTGCTGAAACTGATGCTAACTTGGCACTGGCTTCCAGTGCGATCATGATCGGCTTTAATGTACGTGCAGATTCACAGGCCCGTGCAATAGTTGAACGTGAAGAGATCGAGCTGCGCTATTACAGCGTTATCTATGACATCATCGATGACGTTAAGCTGGCGATGACTGGTCTGTTGTCTCCTGAGTTCAAAGAAGAGATCGTGGGAATTGCCGAAGTACGTGATGTCTTCCGTGCACCTAAGATTGGCGCTGTTGCAGGTTGTATGGTGACCGAAGGTTCTGTCTTCCGTAACAAGCGTATCCGGGTGCTGCGTGAAAACGTGGTTATCTATGAAGGTGAGCTAGAGTCTCTGCGTCGCTTTAAAGACAACGTAGCTGATGTTCGTCAGGGCATGGAGTGCGGAATCGGCGTTAAGAACTACAATGATGTTAAAGTCGGCGATCAGATCGAAGTCTTCGACACAGTTGAAGTTCAGCGTACTTTGTAAAGGTGTATTGACACTACCATGGCAAGAGAATTTAGTCGTACACAGCGGATATCTGACCAGGTCCAAAAGGACCTGGCTCAGTTGATTCAGCGAGAAATTAAAGACCCACGTCTGGGGATGGTGACCATCAGCTATGTAAAGATCGCTAAAGATCTTGGCTATGCTGATATCTACATCACCGTTATGGCGCTGGGTGGTAAAGATGAAGCCACTGCAGTGACAGAATCTTTAAAAATTCTGAACGGTGCATCAGGCTTCCTGCGTGGACAGTTGTCCAGCAAGATCAAACTGCGGGTGATGCCGCAACTGCGTTTCCATTTTGATGAGAGTGTTGACCGTGGTCGACGTTTGAACGATCTGATTATTAAGGCGTCTCATGCTGACGGTCGTAATAACAACTCTGAAGACGGAGAGTAACCTTTGGCTAGACGGTCAAAAGGCCGGTCGGTCAATGGTATTTTTCTGCTCGATAAACCGGGTGGGATCTCATCAAACCGGGCGCTACAAATTGTAAAACGTATCTACGGTGCTGCTAAGGCAGGCCATACCGGTGCGCTGGATCCATTGGCGACGGGGATGTTGCCGCTTTGCTTTGGCGAAGCGACCAAGTTTTCCCAGTTTCTACTGAATGCAGATAAGCGCTATATCACCACCGCTAAATTGGGTCAGCGAACTGATACCAGTGATGCCGATGGTGTTGTTGTTGAGGAGCGGCCGCTGCCGGATAATCTCAACAGCGAACAGATTGATGAGTTGTTGCAACGAGATTTTACCGGTCTTATTACTCAGGTACCTTCGATGTTTTCAGCCCTGAAGCATAATGGTCAGCCGCTCTATAAGCTGGCTCGTCAGGGTATTGAAGTCGAAGTGAAGAGTCGGCAGATCACGGTGCATAGCATCGAAGTGCTGGATTTTCGGGGCGATGAAGTCGATCTGGATATCCGCTGCAGTAAAGGAACCTATATCCGTTCAATAGTGCAGGATATGGGTGAAATACTCGGCTGTGGTGCTCATGTGAAGATGCTGCGCAGGCTCGATTCTGGCCCCTATAAGGCTGAGAGTATGATGCCATTGGCTGATTTGGAACAGCTGGTCGCGGATATGGGCACTGATGCTTCGGTAGAACAGATACAAACGCATCTGGATGGGTTATTATTGCCATCCTGGAGTCCGGTAGCAGATACCCCTGAGGTATTGTTGTCGGATGTCCAAACCGATGCTCTTTGTAAAGGGCAGCGGGTGATGCTGGATGATGTTGCAGTACAGCCTCTGGTACGTATCCGTGACGCTGCCAGTGATAAGTTTCTGGGTATTGGTGAAGTTGACAC
>JAGPUU010000008.1 GCA_018067325.1 Amphritea sp. | reverse complement strand
AGGCTCCTTCAGCAGGCTGAAGACCCACAATCTGAACATCAGGATTCTGCTCTTTCAGGTACCGGGAGGTACCCATGATAGTTCCTGTTGTCCCCATAGCACTGACAAAGTGAGTTATTCTGCCATCTGTCTGTTGCCACAGTTCTGGACCGGTACCGCGATAATGTGCTTCTGGATTATCCATGTTGGCAAACTGGTCGAGTACAATGCCCTTACCATCCGCCTGCATCTGCAGCGCCAGATCACGGGCTCCCTCCATACCCTCTTCTTTAGTCACAGGAATCAGTTCTGCGCCATAAGCGGTCATTGAAGTTTTGCGCTCTTCACTGCTGTTATCCGGCATAATCAGCTTCATATTGTAGCCTTTAATTGCCGCCGCCATCGCTAGCGCGATACCGGTATTTCCAGAAGTGGCTTCTATCAGGGTGTCACCAGGCTTTATCAGCCCTCGTTGCTCAGCCAACTGAATCATGCTCATCGCTGGACGATCTTTTACCGAGCCCGCCGGATTATTGCCTTCTAGCTTACAAAGCACCGTATTGCCCCGCCCCACAGACAAACGTTGCAGGCGCACCAATGGTGTATTACCCACATAATCTTCGATGGTTGGAAACTGCACGCTCATAACTTATTACCAGTGATCGTCCTGAATATATAAAAATATAACCAGAAGAAATTAAAAATGTATTTGATATAACTTAAATATAGATCGCGATCATACCGAGCCTACCGATAAAGCTCAATACAGAATAATTCATGCTCTAATGAATACCCTCGTCAGAGGCACACTCCGACTACGGAAGGACCAGTACCGGTCGTTGCGACTGTTTAACAATTTTATGAACGAGATCATCTCCGAGAACTGTTGAGCGGCGTTTACCAACCCCACCCAGAACAATCAGGTCAGCACTTAATCTATCAGCCTCTTCAAGAATTGCCACCGTAGCGATTCCTTCCAGCAAGAGCGCATGGGTTTCAATACCCTGATGCCGCAATTGCTGAGCCTGCTCATTAAGCGCTGATGACTCTTCGGCAAACTCCTGCCCCATCTCCTTCTTATCCCGATAACTGATATCTTCGTTCGGCAAAACCACATGCAACAGATAGACAGTGCTGGTAAATACCTGGGCTAGATCGATAAGCTTTTCATTGAGCGGTGAAAAATTGGTAGCAACCATAATCGTGTTCATCGCACCACCTCCATAGAACTCTCTGATGTCTGCTTTCAGTTTAGTCTATAAAAATAGTCGGACACGACTTTCAGGAATAACGCTTAATCAGAGTTGTTCTGCCACAACAAATGCGATAACTTGATCCTGCTCATCGCTATAGGAAAGATGGAAGGTAGCGATCCCCAGATCCTCCGCTCGCTGTCGCGCATTACCGGTAAGAGTCATTATCGGTCGGCCCAGTTCATTATGACCAACTTCAAAATGCTGCCAACTAATACCTCGTCCAATACCGGTACCCAACGCTTTCACAGCCGCTTCCTTTGCTGCAAAACGTTTAGCCAGAAACCGGGGTTGTTGATTAGATTGCTGATATTGCGACAATTCGGTGGGGGTCAGAATCCGCTCTGACAGACGTGGTGTACGCGCCAATGCCATCTCTATACGCCGGATATCAAGTAGATCTGTCCCCACACCAAAAATCATCGGCGTACCGCATCCCTTAGCGGCTGTATCCGCCCCTGGGTTTCCATCATCAATCGGCGCATCTCAGCAATCGCCTCTTTAAGGCCGACAAACACTGCCCGGGCGATAATACCGTGACCGATATTCAGTTCACTTATCTCAGGAATTTCAGCAATCTGCTCTACGTTTTGATAGTTCAGACCGTGGCCTGCATTAACAATTAACCCTTTACTAAACGCATAGGTCGCGGCTGATCTAATCCGCTCCAACTCGGTCTTCTGCTCTGCCGCCGTTTCTGCATCAGCATAAGCACCGGTGTGCAATTCTATTACAGGCGCTCCACAACTAAGAGTTGCATCAATCTGGGCATTATCCGGATCAATAAACAGTGAGGCTTCCACCCCTGCTGCAGCTAACCTGTCACAGGCCGCCTTTACTTTCGTAAGCTGGCCCACAACGTCCAAGCCACCCTCGGTAGTCAGCTCTTCACGCTTTTCCGGTACCAGACAGGCATGAGCAGGTTTAACCTTCTCAGCGATGCTTAACATCTCATCGGTCACCGCCATCTCAAAATTCATCCGCGTTTGCAGCGTTTCTGCAAGCAAGTAGATATCACGATCCTGAATATGCCGACGATCTTCCCGCAGGTGAACAGTAATACCATCAGCTCCGGCTTCTTCGGCTAAGGCTGCTGCCTGAACCGGATCAGGGTAACGAGTCCCCCGAGCCTGACGCAAGGTCGCAATATGATCGATATTCACACCCAGCAGTAATCGACTTGGCTCTACCACGGTTAACCTCTTCTCAAACAAAAATATAAAATACAATAAAACAGAGCTTACTAGAATCGCACTCTGAGAAACAGCCTGGCTATACCTTTTGAGGGCTATAGCCTTGTAGCAACTCACGACTGCGCAGTGGCCGACTCCCCAGCTGTTGCTCTAAGGCCAGTCGCATTAGCCTTTTCGCAGCCCGACGGATCTCAGGGCGCTGATATTGCTCGCCTACAATGCCCACCAACTGCTCACCGGTGAAACAGAAAGGTCTGATCTTCTCATTTAACTGAACGATAGGAATAAAGCCCTGAGTAGGGTCATATCGATAAACAACTTCTGGCTGACAGCCTTGCACGTCAAACTGAAAGCCCAGCTGCTGCAACAAATGCTGTTCAAAGGTACGCAGCGCCAATTCAATATCCTTAGCCTCTCTCAACTCATTCAATACATACTGATAATAAACGAAGAGCTGGGGATGAGAATCCGAGGGTTGTAACAGGCGCTCCAAAAGCTCATTAACATAGAGCCCACAGATCAGTGAATCGCCTTTAAGGAACAGAGGCGCTGCAACAGCTTCAGCTTGAGTCAGTGTTTTCAGTTCATGGCGCCCCCGCCAACTGACCTGCAAGGGCGTAAAGGGCTGCATCATAGCTCGCATGCGAGAACGTGGGCTGCGCGCGCCTTTTACGACGGCACTGATTTTACCCTGCTCCAGGGTAAACAGATCGACCAGCAGACTAGTTTCTCTGTAAGGTCGGGTATGCAGGACATAAGCAGCCTGAGCGTCTACCTGATAACTCATCGGCTGCCATCACTCAATCTATATCGTTGTAACCCAGGCTTCGCAGCGCCCGCTCGTCATCAGACCAGTTACTGCGTACCTTAACCCAGAGGTTAAGCATCACTTTGGAATCGAACATTTTTTCCATATCAAGACGAGCATCACGACCAATACCTTTGATCTTATCGCCTTTATCACCGATAACGATACGTTTCTGCCCTTCACGCTCAACCAGAATCAGCGCACTAATAATAAGAATGCCCCGTTCATTGCGCTTGAACTCTTCAATCTCAACAGTGGTACCGTAAGGAACTTCATCCCCAAGGTTACGCATCAACTTCTCTCTCACCAACTCAGCTGCTAGGAAACGAGAACTTCGATCAGTAATCTGGTCATCCGGGTAAAAATGCACACTCTTTGGCAATTGCTCATTGATCACCGCTTCAAGGCGATCGACACTAGTGCCATTTTTCGCTGAGATAGGAATAATTTCCAGAAATTCCATTTTCTTAGAAAGTTCTTCCAGATGAGGCAGCAGTGACTCTTTATCATCCAGTTGATCAATCTTATTAATCACCAGAATAACAGGACACTTAATCCCACCAAATTTTTCAAAAACGATTTCGTCTTCTTCAGTCCAAGCGGTACGATCAATAACAAACACCACCACATCAACATCACGGAGTGCTGAGCTGGCCGCCTTGTTCATATAGCGGTTGATCGCTTTATCCTGATCTTTATGCAATCCGGGGGTGTCTACATATACAGCCTGAACATCACCCTCGGTTTTAATACCCACGATCTGATGGCGGGTCGTCTGCGGTTTACGCGAGGTAATACTCAACTTCTGACCCAGAATATTATTCATCAGGGTAGACTTACCCACATTCGGACGGCCAACGATTGCGACAAAACCACAATGCTGATCTTCGCTGGGCTGATCCAGCAGATAACTCAGATCGCGACTCATACTTTACTACCTACTTTCATAAGTTTAAGTGCAGCTCCCGCAGCATTCTGCTCCGCCTGACGACGGCTGCTGCCTTTGCCTACTGTGGGTTCATCTAACAGACTCACCTGACAACTAATTTCAAACGTCTGCTTGTGCGCTTCGCCGGTGACTGAAAGCAAGTCATACTCGGGCAGCGGTGCCCGCCGGGATTGCAGAAATTCCTGCAGACGGGTTTTTGAATCTTTCTGATTATCTTCAAGAGAGGTCTGCTCAAGGCGAGACTGGTACCATTTAAGGATATAAGGACGGCAACACTCCATATCACTATCAAGATAGATGGCACCAATAATAGCTTCAACGGTATCGGCCAAAATCGAATCGCGGCGGAAGCCACCACTTTTCAATTCGCCGGAGCCCAATCGAAGGTAGTCTCCCAATTTCATCTCTCGGGCCAACTCAGCCAAAGTTTCACCTTTGACTAATAAAGCCCGCAGTCGACTAAGCTGCCCTTCTTTCGCTTCAGGAAAGCGAAGATACAGCGCTTCGGCGATGACAAAATTGAGAATCGAATCACCCAGAAACTCCAGGCGTTCATTATTGCGTTTTCCGTGACTACGGTGGGTGAGAGCCAGCTCTATCATGCTCTCATCATTAAACTTATAACCCAGCTTTTTTGCCAGGTCTGTGGCAGGCTTTATAATCAACGGATAATCACTTCATATTGCTCATTAAACTTCACAACGGCGTCAACATTGGAAAACATCGGCACAATAATATCGTATTTCAGCGTTATAGTTTTAACGCCCTCTTTCACATCAATGGTTATCGCCTTCCTTGACGGCAGCGTTACTTGATTGATTCGCAAACGCTTATCTATTTTTGAGCGAGTCTCGGTTGGGGAATCGGTCTTAGTTTCTGGCTGTTCAACCAGATCCTCCATCATAGAGGTGACTAAACCATGATCCCAATAGGGAGGATATAACTTAAACCCTACCGACACAAAAATACCGGCGACAATCAAAATTATCATCAGCGAAAAAAACGACACTCCCCGCTGTGTTTTATACATCGACATAACGTACCCCTTTTCCCTGTTAGTGGATAGTTCTTACATCACTGAAATCAGGCAGAGTGAAAAACTCTGGCCAATGCATCCAGACGGCAAATGCTTTGCCAACCAATAGATCGTCCGGCACGTAGCCCCAGAAGCGACTATCATTACTATTATCACGATTATCACCCATAACAAAGTAGTGACCTTCAGGGACTACCCATTCTGCGGCGATTCGTGGAGGTGTCACATCACGATAAAGCTGATGACTAACATCACCCAACTGCTCTTCCGTTAGCAACAGTCGTGGCTTTTGTGGTGGCAGCTGGGCCAGCAACGTTTGAACCTGCGGCTTACCATTAATAAAGATAGTCTTATTCTGATATCCTATCCGGTCACCCGGCAAACCAACTACACGTTTAATGTAATTAACTCTTGGATCATCCGGAAATTTAAATACAGCTACATCACCTCGCTGCGGATCGTTCATCGGTACAACCTTAGTACCCAGTACCGGCAGGCGGAAGCCATAATGCCACTTATTCACCAAGATGAAATCACCGACTTCTAGTGTTGGCCTCATCGAGCCCGATGGGATCTGAAACGGCTCTACAACAAAAGAGCGAAGAATAAGCACCACTAGTAGGACAGGAAACAGGGAACGGCACAGATCTATCAGGCCGTTTTCCTTGTTCAACTGTTCTAATGCGTTTTCCGGCAAAGCGCCGTTCACTTGTTCCTCTGCAGCGACAATCCTGAGCTTACGTGCCCCGGCCAGTATAACCCGGTCATAAACCCAACCCAGAGCGGCAACAAAGGTCAGTACAACGAGTACCAGAGCAAAATCAAAATCCATGTTAACGAGTCCTAATTATCTATTTTCAGTACCGCCAGGAATGCATCCTGCGGAATATCAACGCTACCCACCTGCTTCATCCGCTTCTTACCCTCTTTCTGCTTCTGCAACAGCTTCTTCTTACGACTCACATCACCGCCATAACACTTGGCAGTCACGTTTTTACGCAGAGCTTTGACCGAGGTACGGGCGATAATTTTACCGCCAAGAGCAGCCTGAATAGCCACATCAAACATCTGACGTGGAATCAACTCTTTCATCTTTTCACACAACTGGCGACCACGATGTTGCGCATTATCACGGTGAAGAATTAACGCCAACGCATCCACTTTTTCACTATTAATCAAGATATCCAGACGCACTAGCTGAGCTGCTTCAAAACGGATAAAGTTGTATTCCAGAGAAGCATAACCCCGGCTAACTGACTTAAGTCGATCGAAGAAATCTAACACAACCTCAGCCATCGGTAGTTCATAGGAAACCTGAACCTGATTGCCGACGAAGTTCATGTCTTTCTGAACCCCCCTTTTTTCGACACAGAGCCCGATAACCTGACCAAGATATTCCTGAGGCACCAAAATATTCGCTTCAACAATCGGTTCACGCATCTCTTTGATCGATGTTGGATCGGGCATTTTTGACGGGCTATCGATATGAACTACATCGCCATTATTGAGCTCAAGCTCATAGACAACAGTTGGGGCTGAAGTGATCAGATCGAGGTCATATTCCCGTTCCAAACGCTCCTGAATAATCTCCATGTGTAACATGCCGAGAAAACCACAACGGAAACCGAAACCCAGGGCATCTGATGATTCAGGCTCAAAGAACAAAGAGGCATCATTGAGGGTAAGTTTATTCAACGCTTCACGGAAATCTTCATAATCATCGGAGCTGGTAGGAAAAAGGCCCGCATAGACTTGCGGCTGAATCTTTTGAAAACCCGGCAACCGTTCAACATCTGGCGTTTTAGCATGGGTGATAGTGTCGCCTACTGGCGCTCCGTGGATATCCTTAATCCCCGCAACAACATACCCTACTTCACCAGCTTTTAGCACGCCGGTTTCCTTTCGCTTAGGTGTGAAGATACCCACACCATCAACCGGATGTAACTGACCGGTGGACATCATCTTAATCTTGTCTTTTTTACGCAGAGTTCCATGTTTTACACGGACCAGAGAGACGACGCCAAGATAGTTATCAAACCATGAGTCGATAATCAGCGCTTGAAGAGGGGCATCAACATCGCCTTCCGGAGCAGGGATATCTTGTACCAGCTGCTCTAAAACATCGTTGATCCCCAGGCCGCTTTTAGCACTACATTGCACAGCATGGCTAGCTTCAATACCGATAACTTCTTCAATCTCTTTACGCACTCGCTCCGGGTCAGCCTGAGGCAAGTCCATCTTATTGAGAACTGGCAAGACTTCTAGCCCCTGTTCCAAAGCGGTATAACAGTTCGCTACTGACTGAGCCTCTACGCCTTGAGCAGCATCAACGACCAACAAGGCACCTTCACAGGCAGCCAGTGAGCGGGATACTTCATAACTGAAGTCTACATGCCCCGGTGTATCGATAAAGTTCAGCTGATAAATTTTACCATCTTCAGCCGTGTAATTAAGCGTTACACTCTGCGCTTTGATGGTGATTCCACGCTCCCGTTCAAGATCCATCGAATCAAGAACCTGTTGCTCCATTTCACGCTCAGCCAGGCCACCACAGGTCTGGATAAAACGATCCGCCAGTGTGGATTTACCATGATCTATATGGGCAATAATCGAAAAATTACGGATGTGGTCGAGCTTAGTCACTACGGAATCACCAGCTAATAAATTTAAGCATGCAGCCCCAATATGAGGGAGCAAATCTGAAGCGGGCAAGTGTACCGTATTTCATCAGTTACGACCATCAAAGAGAATGCCATCGAATAATAAACAAAGGGGCATATAGCCCCTCTTATGATCAGAAGAATTGAAACCCGGTCATTTAAGTTTGAGCGGCACAAACATCGGACTTCCCCGACGAACGATACGCATTGGCACCGCTTTCTTATCCGGAAGCTCTGCAACCACTCCTGAGAAAGCCTCAACTGAGTCAACTTCCACACCATTCAACATGGTTATAACATCACCCACCATCAAACCAGATTCAGCCCCAGCACCCTCTTCGACCCTACGTACTACAACACCGTTAGTTACACTTAAACGCTCGCGTAACTGATCATCCAATGCACTAATCTGGATATTCAAGCGATTAGCTGAAGACGGTTTGCTTTTACTATTAGATGCTTTCAACTCTTCACCGGGAGCCGGCAAAAGGCCAATAGTAACCGTGATAAATTGCTTCTTGCCACTCCGTACAACACCCACTTTAGCGTCTGTCTCAGGGGGAATCCGGCCAACCTGATGAGGCAGATCACCTGAACGATCAATAGGCTGACCGTTAAAGCTATAGATAATATCGCCTTCACGTAGTCCAGCAGCTTCAGCAGGGCTATCTGGTAGCACTTTAGCTACCAAGGCACCTTCTGGCTTATCCAAACCGAAAGACTCAGCCAGATCACGACTCACTTCCTGAATAATGACACCCAACCAACCACGACTTACTGAGCCCTTTTCCTTGAGCTGTTCAACCACTTCCATAGCAACGCTAATCGGAATAGAGAATGACAAGCCCATAAAGCCACCCGAACGCGTGTAGATCTGAGAATTAATACCTATCACTTCTCCACTCAGGTTAAACAAAGGGCCTCCGGAGTTACCCGGATTGATAGCAACATCGGTCTGAATAAAAGGAACATAGGTTTCATTCGCCAGACTGCGATCTGTTGCACTGATAATCCCGGCTGTTACCGAATGGTCAAAGCCAAAAGGAGAGCCGATAGCAAGTACCCACTCACCCACCTCAGCTTTATCTGAATCGCCAATTTTGACCACCGGCAGATCGGTGGCATCGATTTTCAACAAGGCGACATCTGAACGTTTGTCTGAACCAACCACTTCAGCTTCAAGCTCCCGACGATCACTCAACCTAACAATAACTTTGTCAGCTTCAGCAACCACATGGTGGTTAGTCAGGATATAGCCATCCTCAGATATAATGAAACCTGAGCCCAAAGACTGTGGCGCCTTTCGCCGAGGAGCATTTCCTCCAGGCCCCTGAGGAAAGCGGAAGAAGTGTTTAAATATTTCAGGAATTTCCTGTCCCTCAGGCAACTGAAACTCCGGCACTGCCTGAGCTTGGGTTTGCACCTGCTGAACTGTACTAATATTCACTACCGCAGGGGATGTCTGTTTAACCAGGTCCCTGAATTCAGGCAATGCCGCTTGGGCGCTACTTATACACAAACAGAAAAGAACCAGACTAAAAGTCGCTCTGACCAGTTTCATATCTTTTATCCTGTATTCAGCTATTTAAATATAAATCAGATTTTACGAAGCAGTACCGGTCGGTAGCTGCAATTCCGGCTTATGCGACCGGAGATATAATGGGTTAACAGAAAACCACCCGCCAAGCCAACTAACGCACTCAATATAACCGTAGGCTCGGTAAAGCCCGACAGCTGTACTGACACAGCCACAATAAACATCACAATCAGAGGTAACAGATAAACCAAGAACGATGCGGTCAAAAAAGACCGTTCACCGACACCTAAAGTGACCTGATCATTTACAAGCGCTGCAATATGGTGCGGATTATCGACCTGAATCTCCATCCGCTTTCCATCACCTATTTTCGCTATCAAGCTTTGCCCGCAACCTTTTTGCGCACTACAACTTGAACAGGCGCTCTGCTTTATCGTTTCAACCCAGACAAAATCTGATTCTACTCGAACAACACGCCCATTTTCTTCAATCATAAATTATTGAATTCTTTTGACAGAGTTTGCTACCCGATCAGCAACCATAAGCGGCACATCACCTACGACAGTAACAAAAAACTGATCCATTTTTTTACCCACAGCAACCATATTACCCATCTGGGTAGCGCCTTCCGGTACTGAGGCATTACCTGTTCGCTCAATACTCAAAGTAAAGGAGTGCTCACCGTTACTAAAGACCGTCAACTCAGCCCCCGGAGCAAGCGCATTCTTAATTGGTGTAAAACCCTCAGGTAACCAACCAGGATTAGAACTGACTAAAACACCATCACTCAAAATATTATGCTGTTTGATATAGTTATTAAGACCTGAATTCAATCGAATAATATTTTCGTTATTATCAGCTTGTTGTGTAATACGCGGTGCGCCAAACTGCGCCTGCATAAAATCGCGGGGAACAGTAAAACCAGGCTGAGAAAGCGTTTTTTGCGGGGCCGGAGCCTGTGCAAGATCAGGAGTCACGGTGACAGGCTGACCGACACCAAAGTTCTGTCCACCCAAGATCACAACCGCTGTGACCGATGCCGCTACAGCCATACTGGCGAGAGGCTTCCAAAAACTCATACTTGATGATTTTTCTTTAACCACCACATCCTCAGAAGAAGCAATATTAAGCACAGGTTCGTCTTTAAGCGCCGCCATAACGGAAGCACTAATATCGCCTGCAGCAAGCTGCTCCTGTTTTAGCACTGAACTGGCAACATGATAACGTTGCCACTGCCCTGACAGCTCATTGTTATCAGCACTCTGTTTCAGAAGACTGCGTAACTCAAAGTCACCAACTTCATTATCCATCAATGCAGAAAGAGCTTCTCTGGGTTGTTCGCTCATTAGCCAACTCCTAACGGATTAAGTATTTTTATTGAGCCACGGGACAATTACCCGCTCAGCTCTTTATTCTATGAGTTGAATTCGACAATCTAGTTCAACATCAAATTCAGCTATCTAACCTAACAAAGGAGCGATCTCTTTATCGATCGCTTCCCGTGCCCTAAAAATACGCGAACGCACTGTACCTACAGGGCAGTCCATAATCTGTGCAATATCTTCATAACTCAGCCCCTCAAACTCACGCAGAGAGATTGCTGCTCGTAGATCTTCAGGTAGCTTATCCAACGCATTTCTCACGACCTTGGCCAGCTCATCCCTATATAAACTATTTTCAGGGGTTTCAATATCTTTCAACCCCCTATCACCTTCTAAGTGATGCGCATCATCTACATCAATATCCATATCAGGCGGTCTGCGACTTTTGGCGACCAGATGATTCTTCGCTGTATTGATAGCGATTCGGTACAACCATGTGTAAAAAGCACTGTCACCACGAAAATTGGGGAGCGCACGATACGCTTTTATAAACGCTTCCTGAGAAACATCCATCGCCTCATGGTGATCATAAACATAACGACCAATCAGCCCAATAATCTTGTGTTGGTATTTTTTTACCAACAGGTCAAAAGCAGTTTTATCACCTTCCTGAACACGTTTTACCAGCTTCTGGTCTATCGATGCTTGGCTTTCGTCGGACATTCTATTCCTTAATATGTATGAACAACCCCTAACTTACATGACTGAAAAACAGTCTCAAGGAAGTATGAATGTCACCCCTTGCTCTATGCAACCCCGTTTCAATACAGGTATTAAGTTATAACCTATGAGCGCTTTACTTTAAGTAAGTTCCCTTACAACAAAAAAAAATAACTATTTGACCATACAGACTGGCTCATGACGCCAGTTCAGGCAATAATTGCCGCCTAGGTTGTAGTTAATAGAGAGTCCGCTAATGAGCAAAAAGTTTGAATATGATGTACTAATCATTGGCAGTGGCGCGTCCGGCCTTGGCCTTGCTTTGCAGCTACCTGAGAACTACAAAATTGCTGTGCTCAGTAAAGCTAGTCTAACAAGCGGCTCGACCTATCAAGCACAGGGTGGTGTCGCTGCGGTCATTGACGGCACAGATAGCACCAAAGCACACATACAAGACACTATCAGCGCAGGCGCAAACCTGAGCCGAATGGACGCCGTCGCCTTCACCATCGAGCATGGTAAAGAGAGTATCGACTGGCTAATTCAACAGGGAGTACCTTTTACACGGGAAGGCGATGAATACCATCTAACAAAAGAGGGTGGACACAGTCATCGCCGTATTATTCATTCAGCCGATGCTACCGGCCAGGCAATTCAACAAACATTAATAGAGCAAGCTCGTACGCGAACCAATATAGACCTTTTTGAAGATCACCTTGCTGTCGACCTTATTACTCGACATAAACTCAACCTGCCAAACAACAGCTGTATCGGCGCCTACGTATTAGATAACCGCAGTGGCCATGTAGATGTCTTCAAAGCAGGCTCGACTGTCTTAGCGACAGGAGGAGTGAGTAAAGCTTATCTTTATACCAGCAATCCAGACGGCGCTTCCGGAGACGGTATTGCAATGGCATGGCGGGCTGGGTGCAGAGTCGGCAATCTGGAATTCAATCAGTTTCATCCCACCTGCTTGTATCATCCCCAGGCAAAGTCTTTCCTTATCTCAGAAGCAGTACGCGGAGAAGGTGGAAAACTACTACTGCCGGACGGCAGCCGATTTATGGATAAATTTGATAAGCGCGGCGAATTGGCTCCCCGTGACATCGTCGCCAGAGCGATAGATCATGAGATGAAACGACTAGGTCACGACTGCCTATTTCTAGACATTTCTCATAAACCAACAGAATTTGTCAAACAACACTTTCCAACAATCTATGAACGCTGCTTGGAATACGGTATTGATATCACTAAAGAGCCTATCCCAGTAGTCCCCGCTGCTCATTATACCTGCGGCGGCATCATGACTAATAAGCATGGCATGACCGATGTTGAAAGCTTGTACGCTATCGGCGAAACAGCATTTACGGGGCTCCACGGTGCCAACCGGCTTGCCAGCAACTCATTACTCGAATGTATCGTCTACGCTTCATCTGCTGCTCGCCATATTGCGGCACACAACCGACCGCTAGGAGAACTACCGGAAATCCCCTTCTGGGATGAGAGCCAGGTCACAGATTCCGATGAAGACGTCATCATCGCCCACAACTGGGATGAGCTTCGTCGCTTCATGTGGGATTACGTCGGGATAGTAAGAACAGATAAGCGACTACAACGAGCCAAACACAGAGTAGACCTTTTGCAACAGGAAATCAGTGAGTACTACAGCAACTATAAAGTTAGCAGTGACCTTTTGGAACTGAGAAATCTAGCCGTAGTTGCCGACCTGATTATTCGTTCAGCTATGCTACGAAAAGAGAGCCGGGGACTGCATTACACGCTTGATTATCCCGACAGCAATATTGAAGCCAGAGACACCATACTCACACCGGTCAACTATGAGTGGCGCTAACCGGCGGTGGTGCAAAACGACATAAAACACGAAGCTTACGGAAATCATCCTCAACCACACTATCCCGCCAGATAAGCACAGTGACAGAGCGATCGTCAGTACATAATTTCAGCTTAAGCCCTATTAGAAAGGGAAACACAAATTTCTGTTCAATACGGTCAATATGAACCCAGTTGCCTTTATGAAGGCAGACCACAATCCCTTTTCGCTCGACGAGCCAGCGTAAACCGGTGACCGAATAACGATTATTTAACCAGATCAAACGGGACCAACAGAAACAACTATAGCCAAGACAGGCCAGGGAAAGCAGTAATTTATATATTAGTACTAAGTCCGCTGCCCAAACCGAGAGCAGCGAAAACAAGGCAAGTAATACTATGCATGCTCTGCCATAGACAGAGGCCCTAATCTCAACTTGCAGTGGGCTGAACACGATCCAGTATAATCCGAACGATACGTTTAAAATCAGGGTCTTCAGGCACCTCCCTCTCCATCAACCAGACAAACAGATCAACGTCCTCGCATGCCAGCAACTTGACAAACCGGTCCTGATCTTCCAAATCAAGCCCTGAAAAAGCCTCTTCAACAAATGGCACAAACAATACATCCAACTCCAACATGCCTCTTCGGCTCTGCCAGCGTAAACGACGAACATCTTCTTCGTTATACATTATTTACCTGCTTATAATTTAGATTCAGTTATCGCAACAATCACTGCACGCCTGAAACAAGGTAGGCAATATATAAATTATTTCGCCTGCTAGCAAGCCAAACAACAAGCCGTTCAAGTTAATGGTGACGAGGGTCACGTAATAGTCAGTCGTTGCTCGTTGCTCGTTG
>JAGPUU010000002.1 GCA_018067325.1 Amphritea sp. | reverse complement strand
CTACAAAAAAAGCCAAATAAGGATAACATTTTTTAATGTGGGTGGAAGATACTTGAGACTCTAAAATCTATTTTTTTCGAACAAATGTTTGATAAATGTTTCAAAGTAATGCGCAAATTCGACTAAGTGTTGATTGATTCAAAGTGTATATTAATATTTTTGATTAGTTGTATGCAAACTGATCAGTTTTGCAGTAACTTAGAAATCTATTCCGTAAAAACAATACCTTAGGCTAGGTTTGCTATGTCACTTATTCATGGACTCCATTTTAATAATATTCGCGGTGACCTGTTAGGCGGTCTCACCGCTGCTGTAGTGGCGTTGCCCCTGGCACTAGCGTTTGGCGTTTCATCGGGAGCGGGTGCTATTGCTGGCCTCTATGGAGCAATTTTTGTCGGCTTGTTTGCCGCGCTTTTTGGCGGCACCCCAAGTCAGGTTTCAGGGCCGACCGGGCCGATGACCGTTGTGATGGCGTCAGTATTCACCCAGTTTGTTGCCATCGATCCGCAAAACGGACCTTACTATGCTTTTACGGTTGTCATTTTAGGCGGGCTACTGCAGATGTCTTTTGGCCTATTGAAACTGGGTAAATACGTCACCCTGGTACCTTTCCCCGTGATCTCAGGGTTTATGACAGGTATTGGTATTATCATTATTTTGCTTGAGCTGGGGCCCATGTTTGGTTTTCCCGGTGCATCGAGTGCCGCAGTCGCTCTGCAAGAGATACCGCTGTATTTAAGCGAGGTAGATTCTGCTGCGTTATTACTTGGCTCAGTGACTCTGGCCATAGTGATGTTTTGTCCTAAGAAGCTGGGTTTAATTGTCCCGCCGACACTACTGGCATTGGTAACCGGAACACTGATCTACCAGCTGTTTCATGGCGACAGAGATCTTGCCATTATCGGCGATATTCCAACCGGGTTGCCCGAGCTGATGATGCCCATGTTTTCAATGGAAATACTCAGTGAGATGTTTTTTGCAGCCTTGATGCTGGCGGTGCTCGGGTCTATTGATTCTCTGCTGACCTCTCTGGTTGCCGATAACATGACAAAAACTCACCATGATTCCGATAGAGAGCTGATTGGTCAGGGTATTGGTAATGTCTTTGCCGGTTTGTTTGGTGGTTTGCCAGGGGCGGGAGCGACGATGCGTACCGTTGTAAATATTAAGGCGGGTGGTAGTACGCCGTTAGCCGGCGCTTTTCATGCGATTGTACTTAGCGGTATTTTACTAGGTGCGGCACCTTTAGCAGAAAATATTCCCCATGCTGTTCTGGCGGGTATTCTGCTTAAAGTGGGTCTGGATATTATCGACTGGCGATTCCTGATGCGGCTCCACCGGGCGCCCCTTTTTGTGTCCTGTCTAATGCTTACAGTACTTGTATTAACCGTTATGGTTGATCTTGTAACGGCAGTATTTGTGGGAGTGTTCATCGCCAACGTTGTTACTGTGAAACGGCTATCAGATAATCAGCTAGATAGTATCCGTGTGATAGATAGCCATGCGGGTAATGATGAAGGACTGACGGAGCGGGAGCGTCAGTTACTGGCTGAAACTAAGGGCAGGGTAGTGCTTTATCAATTTGATGGACCGATTAGTTATGCAGCAGCAAAAGGGTTATCGACAAAGTTAGAGGGATGCCGTCCGCACGATGCGTTGTTAATGGATTTTAGTCGGGTACCCTTGATCGACGTATCGACGGCTTTGGCCATTGAAGATATGATATTGGAGGCGCAGCAGGTTGGCCGTGATGTTCATCTGATCGGCCTTAACGCTATCGTTAAGGATATTCTTAGCCGTTTGCGGATTCTCGATCTGATTCCCAATAGTTATTGCCATGAACAGCGCAGTAAGGCGCTGGAAATGGCTCACGGGATGGTGTTTCGGGATGAGCTTAACTGATTTTTAGCTCTACTAGGTGTTGATAAGGTGTCAGGGCTTGTCTGAACTCTGCTTCTAAAGAAGAGGCCAGCTTACCCTTAACGTAGAGTTGAGAGTCGAAACTGCGTTCACACTGACTGAGCTTGAATTTAATCATCAGTTGTTCAACCTCGCCAGTAAGGTCGTAGGGCGCGCGGAGCTCTATATCAAGGGTTGGGACGACTAAGTCCGTCGGTAGCTCTCTAAGCGCTTCCTGCACCGCCTGAGAGTATGCCCGGGCTAGTCCGCCTGTCCCCAGTTTAATCCCCCCGAAATAACGTGTGACCACTGCGCAGATGTTACCAATATTGTTATGGCACAGCACATTCAGCATAGGCTGCCCCGCCGTGCCTTTAGGTTCACCGTCATCACTGGAGTTCCATTGGTGTACATCATCTGGCTTACCGGCGATATAACTCCAACAGTTATGGTTCGCTTTGGGGTGGCGCAGACGTACCGTTGAGATAAAGCTGTCGGCTTCTGCCCGATTACTCACTGGCTGAATGTAACAGATGAACCGGCTGCGATTTATCTCAATTTCTATATGGTGTGGGCTTGCAGGCCGTTTGTAGTCCATCACAATTTGGCGGCTTGAGTTCCCTGCCAAAGGTGGATACTTCTGAACCATGAATGCTGTTGGAATAACTCGTTGAGCTGAGACTCCAGCTCAGTGAGATCAATATTCCGGTTAGCAGGGTTATCCAATAGCATGAGCTCAATTTCTACTGAGTCGTTGCGGTAGAAAAGCCCCAGTCGGCTGATACCCAGTTCAGAGTGTCCAGCTTCGTCCAGGTGCTCCCATAACAAACGGCTGATCTCTGTACGAACGGGGAGACGATGAGAACCATCAAGCTCAACTTCATCGTCGTAAGTATCTATGTGGAAAATGGTGTGTCCAATGTCTTCAAACTCTTTCATCAGTATAATGACCGCTTTGTCACCGATGTAATGACCCTCTGAGGCGCTCAGATGCGGTGCTACCTGCAGATGCATCTCCAACAGACTCTGGCTGCCCATACTGCGACTTTTAAAGCTATGCACACTCAGGACGCCTTCAACTTTCATGATGACATCGGTATAAGCGGCTATCTGCTCCTCAGGAAGGGCTGTATCTACCAGTTCCTGAATACTTTTCCAGGTCAGCTCCCAGCCAATTTTAGCAACGATGAAGGCAACGATAACGGCTGCCAGGGCATCAAGCCAGACCAGGCCAGTCATGGCTCCGGCTACGCCGACAAAGACGACGATAGATGAGAAAGCATCAGTTCGGCTGTGCCAGGCATTAGCGATGATCAGATCGGATTTAATGCGTTTTCCAACCGCCAGGGTGTAACGGAAAATAGCTTCTTTCGCGACAACAGATATTGCAGCAATGACCAGCGCTGGCCATTCAGGAAGCGGTATAACGTCGCTTTTCATAAGAATAGAGATGCTTTCAAATGCCATAGCGCCGGCGACGGCAACCAGTATGCAACCGAGAATAACGGTGCCGATTGTTTCAAATCGAGCGTGGCCCCAGGGGTGCTCTTCATCGGGTTCCTGATGGGAATACTTTATTATGCCGACCACGAGGAAATCAGTTAACAGGTCAGATAAGGAATGGATACCATCAGCGATCAATGCGCTCGAATGAGCCAGCATGCCAAAGATGATTTTTAAAATACCCAGCACAGCATCAATCGCTGCACCAATAAGGGTTATTCGTTGAGCCTGAGACTGGTTGTCAGATGATGGTTGCATAGTAAAATTGGGTCCGAATTTATGCCAGCGCCTATGTTAAGTGGATCGGATTGAATTAACCAGTTTGTCGTTGTTTTTTTATAGTGTTTTATTTCAAAAAAGTAGTTGACTTCTTTAAGTCACAGTAATGACGCTGAATTGAAACAAATCTTGGATAAATAGTTGAGTTTTTGCTTTTGACTCAGATCAATGCTTTGTAAGTTATTGATAAATATATAAAATTACTTCTGGTTAAAATATGATCAGTTTATCTGGGAAGGCTGGTTCACGGGTAATGCGGCGCCGAATATAGAGGGTACCCACAACGTTATCCACAGCTTGTGTGGGTAGATTGAGCCAGCCCTTTAATTCCCTGTAATCTGGCGGTTGAAATGGTTCTCAGCTAACCCTAATATAAGCGTTACCTAAATTATCTGCAGGAACATTTTTAATGGAAGGTGGCAACGCGCTTTCGATCTTATTACCGATTGCATTGTTTATCATTATGCTGGGTATGGGGCTGACACTTCGGGTAACGGATTTTTCCAGATTAATGCATCGACCTAAGCCTGTTTTCGCAGGACTTATTCTGCAGCTGATTTTTCTTCCTTTGCTGACCTTTATGCTGGTAACCGTTACTGGATTACCGGCTTTGCTTGCAGTGGGGCTTTTGATCGTCTCTTTTGCGCCCGGTGGCGCAACGTCTAATATGATAAGCCACTTGTGCAGGGCGGACACCGCTTTATCTATTTCACTGACCGCACTGAGTAGCTTGATTGTACCTTTTACACTGCCTTGGCTTACCTGGCTCAGTATGGAGCATTTTCTGGGTAAAGGGGTGTTGGTTGAGTTACCGCTTTTTGCGACCATCATGAAATTGATTTTGGTTACTTTGGTACCTGTAGCCATCGGCATGATGGTTAACAGTATCTGGCCAGAGGTGTGCCGACTGATAGATCGGCCAGTAAAAATTCTGTCGTTGGTATTTATGTTTGCTGTTGTCGCGATGATTAGCTGGGCTAACAGGGCGGCACTGCCAGAGCTGATGCCAACCCTCAGCCCTGTTATTCTGATAATGGCCAGTAGTGCTATAGCTTTATCCGCATTAATTACCCGGTATCTCTTACGTCAGAATACTGAAATCTCACTGACGCTGGGGATTGAAACCGGTATTCAGAATGCGGGGACAGGATTGCTGGTGACAGGGGCTCTGCTACAACAGCCGGAGATGTCTCTTGCTGTATTGCTCTACGGTATTCTGATGCAACTGCCTATTGTGTTACTCATTTTGTGGCGTAACAGCCCTTATGGCCTCAAGCCTGTTTCAGTCAATACCAAGTAACTTGTGAGTTTGTAAGCTTAACTTCCACTGTGGCTGCTTAAGACAGTATTGAATGGCATCCTGGGTATGGATGCGTTGCATTGGGCCATCCATTGGTTGCAGGTAAAAGTGTTTAAAATTCAGTTCTGTGAATCTTTCAGGCTGAGCCAGGGGTTGAGGGAATACCAGCTTTAACTCGTCGCCATTTTTCAGGACTAGTTCGGCATCCGCTTTTGGACTGACGCAGATCCAGTCGATACCTTCGGGTGCTTCAATAGTGCCATTGGTTTCTACGGCAATCTCAAAGCCTGCCTGATGAAAAGCTTCTACCAGAGCCTGATCAAGTTGTAGCAAGGGTTCTCCACCGGTACAAACTACATAGGGACGCCCTTCGTTTCCAGGCCAGAAATGCTTTATCTCCCGGGCCAATAACTCAGCGGATTCAAACTTTCCGCCGTTCTGTCCATCGGTACCAATAAAATCAGTGTCGCAGAAATCACAGATCGCTTTAGAGCGATCCTGTTCCCGGCCTGACCAGAGGTTGCAGCCAGTAAATCGGCAGAATACTGCAGGCCGACCCGCCTGTGCGCCTTCACCCTGCAGGGTATAGAAAATCTCTTTAACGCTATAAGTTTTACTCATCATTCTACCTAGCCTGTTTGATGGGCGTAGTCTACACAGTGATCAGCGCAGTTCAATAGGTTACTGCAATGGGGTCTCTCATCAGATTAATCTATTTATGCTTTTTTGTAGTGAAGAGTATCAGACTAAATCACTAGTTAGCTTAGGTGACCTGGTAATTTGATTGCTGTATAAACACTATATAACTGATAGGGATTAGCTTATAACTATTTGTTTTGATCCTGGCGTTTATAATAATTAACTAAATATGCGGTGCAGAAAATGATGAAGAAAATGTTTGCAGGTGTCCTGCTTGGAACGATGATCGTGAGTTCTTCTTTGGTGATGGCCGAAGGAAAAAAAGCGATGATATCGCCAGAGTTGCTGTCTTTCAATGTGACACATGACGGCGAAAAAGTTGAAGTGATGCGCAACCAGGACCCTGAGAATAAGGTTTCTGAACTGTATAACACGACTTACCGGGGTATGCCGCAGGCAATGAATCCTTTTGCACCACATGAAGTAGAAACCCTGGGTGAGCGAGAGTTTACTGCTTACATGATGGAGGCCGAGGAAGACGAAAATATTATGATCGTTGATACTCGAACGGAGGGCTGGCATTTTCGTCTGACAATTCCAGGTTCGGTTAATTATCCCTTTACCCTGATGAAAGAAAAGGATGATATGGAAGATGCCCTGGATGATTTTGGGGTAGCGATTGAGGGTGAAAACTATGATTTCAGCGCGGCTAGAACGTTAGTGATGTTCTGCAATGGATATTGGTGTGGTCAAACACCAGCGATGGGGCGAGCGCTATTAGCTGCAGGTTATCCTGAAGAGAAAATGAAGTACTACCGTGGTGGCATGCAGGCCTGGACCAGCCTGGGATTAACGGTGGTGGGCGAAGCCGCAGAGTAAGCTAGCTACTGTAAAACAAGAAAGCCGTGCAATTGCACGGCTTTTTAATTTCCAGCTATATGCGTTTATGGGCGCAGCGCTTCACCACCGAAAGCTTCGGTTAAGGCTGGAATTAGCCGGGTCAGTTCAAGAGACATCTGAACAAACTCAGCATCGAATTGTGCAAAGGCTTCGTCGGAGCTTTCCTGATCAAGTTTCTCCTTCAGCTGATCTGATAGTTTGATACGTTTGATACAGAGATCATCTTGAAGAATAAAGTTAATACTTTCCTGCCACTCCAATGCCAGTTTAACGACCCGCTTACCCGCTTCCAGGTGATGGCGAATTTCATCGCTGTCCAGATCCTGTCCTTTACAACGGATTACCGCTGTTTCGACTGCGCTGTCTCGCAGCTCGCATTCATCCATCGGTTCAAGACCAGTATAGCGATCCTGTGGCTGCTCCAGCCATTGAGACATTACTGCAGAAGGTGATTGGTTAACGTCGGGTAAAACGACCGGCAGGGAGCCTAACAGACTGCGTAGGTGGCTTAGTAAATCTTCGGCCTGTTT
>JAGPUU010000455.1 GCA_018067325.1 Amphritea sp. | reverse complement strand
ACCATGACTTCATCAAAGAACTTGTCGACGGTAGGTCGTAGTTCCGCTAGCGATTCGAGTACTTCCTTGAAGTCGCCCGCGGCAAATAAAGGCTTTAGCTCTGCAGACTTGTTCGCTACGGCGGCGGCTAAAGCTTTCTCTGCTTCCTCTATCAGAAGCTCCTGAGATACGCTATCAGAGATCTTGGCGTCTTGCTTGCTTAGGATGTTTGATACGCGCTTATTGGCGGCAGCAAGGGCGCCTGCCTCTTCCAGTGTGCGGAAATGACTTACCGCTTTCACTCGCTGATCAAACTCCAGAGGCCGAGTTGGACGAAGTGCGTGAACGGCCAGGTAAGCCTCGATTGCGATGCCTTCATCGTCATACCAAGCGCGGAAGCGTTCAAGCATGAAGTCAACGATTTTGGTTTCTAGCCCGTCACGTGCAGGCAGGTTTGAGTGGCTGTCCGCGGCGACCTTGATTAGATCTTCAAGATCCAGATCCAGTTCGCGTTCTACGATAATACGCAGTACACCCAGGGAAGCGCGGCGTAGTGCAAAGGGGTCTTTAGAGCCGGTTGGCGGTTGGTTAATGCCAAACAACCCCGTTAACGTGTCCAGTCGATCAGCCAAAGCGACCGCTATGCCGGGTTCGCTTTTGGGGAGTTCGTCTCCAGAAAAGCGTGGCATATATTGTTCGTTCTGAGCCAGAGCCACTGCTTCGTCTTCACCGTCGTTGAGGGCGTAATGGTATCCCATCAAACCTTGTAGGTCGGTGAATTCGTAAACCATATCCGTCATCAGATCGGTCTTGGCCAGTAGTGCCGCGCGCTCAGCTTTTGCCTGATCCTGCCCTAGCTTTTCTGCAATGTGCTTGGCCAAAACAGCAACGCGGCTGGCTTTGTCATGCAGAGTACCAAGGTCTTTTTGGAAGACGATAGACTTCAGGTCTTCGATACGAGATTCAAGCGTGCGCTTCTTATCCGTCTCAAAGAAGAAGGCTGCATCCGACAGGCGAGGACGAATTACTTTTTCATTGCCTGCGATTACTTGTGCTGGATCGGTCGATTCGATATTCGCAATGGTAATGAAGAATGGCATCAGTTTGCCATCGCTATCGGTCACGTGGAAATACTTCTGATGTTCTTTCATTGATGTGATCAGTGCTTGAGCGGGTACGTCGAGGAAGCGTTCCTCGAAGCGTCCGGTCAGTGCAACGGGCCATTCGTTAAGACCTGTTACCTCGTCAAGAAGATCCTCATCAATCTGTGCGATGCCGTCAATCAGCTGGCCTTCTGCTTCGACTTGCGCGCGAATCTTCTCGCGGCGCTCCTCGAAATCAGCCATTACATAACCAACACTTTCGAGGTTTTCTAAGTACTCGTTTGCCTGGCTAAGTACGATCTCATGGTTGTGGTGGAAGCGGTGGCCGCGGGTATTGCGTCCGGCTGTCAGGCCGAGAATCTCGCATTCAATTACCTGGGAGCCCATGAGCATAACCAACCACTTTACCGGGCGTACAAACTCGGTGCGTGATGCGCCCCAGCGCATGCGCTTAGGTATTGGTAGCTTGCCAAGTGCGCTTTCAATAATCGCTGGCAGTTCATCTGCCAGTGCTTTAGCCGGGAGTACCTTGCTAAAGCTCATCTTGCCGTCGATATCGACTAGCTTGTCAGTGGTAGTGCCGCACTTTCGAGCGAAGCCTTCAAGTGCCTTACTAGGGTTGCCTTGTTCGTCGTAGGCTATACGTGCTGGAGGGCCTTGCATCATAAATGTGCTGCTAGGCACTTCGTCTGCGAGGTTGCCCAGGAATAACGCCAGGCGGCGTGGTGCAGCGTATGAATTAACAATGGTGCCTTCAAAAGCATATGCGGCTTGTTTGCCGAATAGGTCTTTGATGCCGGCAAGGACTTCGCTTTCAAGTGCTGCAGACAATGTCTTAAGTGCTTTTGGTGGCAGTTCTTCGGTGCCGAGTTCGAACAGGAAATCCTGACGGTTGATTGAATCGCTCATCACTTGTTCTCCTCTTCGCAGGCAGCGAGTACTTCGTTACGGATGCCCTCTTCTGCCAGGGGGAAGCCTAATGCTTTACGCGTATTGAAATACGCAAGAGCAACTTCGCGAGCCAGGGTTCTTACACGGAGGATGTAACGCTGACGCTCGGTTACTGAGATTGCGTGACGCGCATCCAGTAGATTGAATGTGTGGGATGCTTTTAGAACCTGCTCATAGGCAGGTAGCGGCAACGGGGTTTCAAGCGCTAGCAGCTTTTCGCATTCTGCTTCGTGATGATCAAAGCTTTTGAATAGCTGGGGAACGTCGGCGTGTTCAAAGTTGTAGGTCGACTGCTCTACTTCGTTCTGGTGGTAAACGTCACCGTAAGTCACTGGGCTGCCGTCTTTGTTATATGTCCAGATCAGGTCATAGACGCTGTCGACGTCCTGCAGGTACATTGCGATACGTTCCAGGCCGTAGGTTATCTCTCCGGTTACTGGGTAGCACTCAATGCCGCCTGCCTGTTGGAAGTAGGTGAACTGGGTAACTTCCATGCCGTTGAGCCATACTTCCCAGCCGAGCCCCCAGGCGCCCAGTGTTGGCGACTCCCAGTTGTCTTCTACGAAGCGAACGTCGTGAACGTTAAGGTCCAAGCCCATGCGCTCCAGAGAGCCTAGATAGAGCTCCTGAATATTGTCTGGCGATGGCTTCATTACTACCTGAAACTGATAGTAATGTTGCAGTCGATTTGGGTTGTCACCATAACGGCCGTCGGTCGGGCGTCGGCTCGGCTGGACGTATGCTGAGTTCCAGGTCTCGGGACCGATGGCGCGCAAAAAGGTTGCTGGGTGGAATGTACCGGCACCAACTTCCATATCCAGCGGTTGCATTAATACGCAGCCCTGCGCTGACCAATACTCTTGCAGCGCTAGGATCAACCCCTGAAAGGTGCTGCCATCCGGTCTCGCTTTATCTGTCACTGAGTTCACCATTTCAAATCTGTTTGTACAAAAATAGAGCGAAATTATACACGAATAACAGGCTTTGAAAGTGCTTAGCCGCCGGATTGTAGTTGTTTTTCAGCGACTTTTACCTGGTTTTAATAGTCCCTGCTGAGATATTCGAGTATCTCGATAACCTGTTCTGTATTTTCTGCGACAGCCATTGCTGCTGCATCGACCTCTTTTAGGGGGTGGGTAATGTCGGAGGCGTGTTCTACGATCAAAGACTTTCCAAGTGCGGCGGCAATACCTGCATCAAATGCGGCGTTCCATTGTTTGTACTTATCACCAAAGCGAACAACTACAATGTCGGCACGTTTTATGGCGGTCATGTGTCGGATGCTGTTTATCTTTGCTGCCTTATTATCTTTCCAGAATGGGTTATCTTCTGCGCCCAGTATTTTAGATCCGCAGTCATCGCTGCTGCCGTGATCTGTGTTTGGCGTTAGTATCTCTATGGGGAGTTCCTTTTCCTGGATTGCTGACTTTATCTTTTCTCTCCAGTCAGAATGGATCTCGCCTGATAGGTATGCGGTATATTTCATCTGTTGTTCTCGCTCATTTTGTTTCATTGTTGGTCTTTACAAGATTCCCCATTATATAATCTCGGCAGCCGCTTGGTGGTTAATAGGTAGTTATTTTTATTCCATGTTGTGAAAAAGGTTCCACGTGAAACATCTTAAAGGCTGGCTCTCAATTTCAGTTCTCTACCTACTCGCCCTCTTACCTCTGCGCATGGCTCAGTCGTTAGGTGAGTATGTTGGTAAGCGAACCTATAAAAGCAGAAATAAAGCATACAAAATTACCAAGATGAATATCGAGCTCTGCTTTCCTGAATTGAATGCAGCGCAGCAGGATGCCTTGGTGAAAGAGAGTTTGATTGAGACTGGTCGCTTGGCTGGCGAGATGGGTATGTCCTGGATCTGGTCACCGGGAAGAGTCATAAAAAAAATTCGCAAAATTCACAATGAAGAGTATTTGTCTGAAGCGCTGAGTGATGGCAAAGGGGTGATTTTGATTGCGCCCCACCTGGGAAACTGGGAAGTGCTAGGGCTACATCTGAGCACTAAGTACAAACTTACTTCTATGTATCGGCCACCAAAAATTGAGTTGATGGATCGCCTGGTCAGGCGTAAGCGAGCAAGATTAGGTTCGAAGCTTGCCCCTGCAAATGTTAAAGGGGTGCGGATGGCAATGAAGGCTTTAAAGGCAGGAGAAGTGCTGGGCATTTTGCCGGACCAGGAAGCTGACAAAGGGAGTGGTGTTTTTGCACCATTCTTCGGTCAGGATAGTTACAGTATGAAACTATTACCGCAGCTTGCGGCTCAAACGGGAGCGGCGGTTATCTCGGCTTACGCTAAGCGTTTACCCGATGGCCAGGGGTTTGAGATTTTCTTTCACCGTGCGTCCGATAAGATCAATGACAAAGACCTATTAAGTTCTGCTGCGGCGATGAATGCAGAAGTTGAGTTGTGCGTTCGACAAATTCCGGAACAGTATCAATGGGAATATAAACGTTTTCAACACCGCCCTGATGGCACCAGAATGTATTAACCGGGTGATTACAAAGGCAATAAAAAGGGGCTATTTATAGCCCCTTTTTATTGCCTGCTTAGCGGTGGTCTTAGCGCTTCCAGAAAGCGGGAGAGAACAGTACCAGAAGCGTGAATACTTCGAGTCGGCCAAGGAGCATGGCAAAAGCGAGAACCCATTTGGCAGGCTCATTCAGATCACCATAGTGTGCAGCAACCTGCCCTAAGCCTGGTCCCAGGTTGTTGAGGGTTGCGCCAACGGCAGACCAAGCCGTTACCTGATCGAGGCCGGTTCCCAGGAGGATAATCAGCATCACCACGAACACGATTAGATAGACGGAGAAGAACCCCCAGACCGCTTCTAAGACGCGGTCTGGAATTGGCTTGTTACCAAACTTAACCGGGATAACAGCGTTGGGATGAATCAGTCTTTTAATCTCCCGTTGACCCTGTTTAAGTATCAGCAGGATACGAATCACTTTCATGCCGCCACCAGTCGACCCTGCACAGCCGCCAGCGAACGCTGCAACGAACAGAAGAAATGGCAGCATGACCGGCCATTGAGCAAAGTCTGCCGTCGCAAAGCCGGTGGTCGTCGCAATAGAGACGACTTCAAATACCGCTTTACGAATTGATTCTCCAACGGCATAGGTCTCAGTCGTGATCAATACCACTGCAGCAAGAACTGAAATGCCGCCCAGAATTGTCAGGTAGAACTTAAACTCAGGGTCCTGAAAGTAGTGGGTGATAGAGCGTTGGCGCCAGGCAAAAAAGTGAAGGCCGAAGTTTACTGCAGAGATAACCATGAAGAAGGTACAGATCGCTTCAATCATCGGGCTGTCAAAATAACCGATACTGGCATCGTGAGTAGAAAACCCACCGATAGCAACTGTGGAGAAGCTATGCCCTATCGCATCAAACGGCGTCATACCGGCAAGCCAATAACCTAAGCCGCAAGCGATGGTAAGTGAGAGGTAGATATACCAGAGTGCTTTTGCTGTCTCAGTGATTCTTGGTGTTAGTTTGCTGTCCTTAACAGGCCCTGGTGTTTCTGCGCGATACAGCTGCATGCCTCCGATGCCAAGCATCGGCAGGATGGCGACGGCCAGTACGATTATTCCCATGCCGCCAAGCCATTGGAGTTGTTGTCGGTAGTAAAGGATGGACTTAGGCAGGGAGTCTATGCCGGTGATGACGGTCGCTCCGGTTGTTGTCAGCCCCGATAGAGACTCAAAAACCGCATCCACAAAGGAGAGCCCGGGGCTATCTGCCAACATGAATGGAATAGATCCGAAGAGGCCTAGTACTACCCAGAAAAGCACGGTAACGAGAAAGCCATCACGAGTACGCAGGTCCTGTCGAACCCGATAGACCGGTGCCCAGATAATAAACCCGGTGGCCAGAGTAATAACGAAGGCGGAGATGAAGGCCAGTTGAGTGCCGTCATGGTAGTTATACGAGATAGCGATCGGTGGCAGCATGGTGATGCTGAATATCATCAGCAGCAGGCCGAGAATCCGGAGGATTACTTTATAGTGCATCGTTCTCTCCGATCAGAAGAAGCCAAGACCAACCTGGAACAGGCGCTCTACTTCACCAATCTTACGTTTGTCGACCAGAAACAGAATTACGTGATCATTGTTTTCTACTACAACATCATCGTGGGCTATAAGTACTTCGTCATTGCGGACAATGGCGCCGATGGTGGTGCCTTTTGGAAGGTCGATCTCTTCAATCATTCGGCCGACTACTTTTGAACTGCGGCTGTCGCCGTGAGCGACCGCCTCCAGCGCCTCGGCAGCGCCTCTTCGCAGTGAGTGTACTGCTGCTACATCGCCACGGCGAACGTGGGTTAGTAGGCTGCCTATGGTTGTTTGTTGAGGGGAGATGGCGATATCGATCACTCCGCCCTGTACCAGATCCACATAAGCAGGGTTGTTGATCAGCGTCATTACGGTGCGGGCGCCCAGGCGTTTGGCGAGCATGGACGCCATGATATTAGCTTCATCGTCGTTTGTTAGTGCGCAGAAAACATCGGTATCTTCGATGTTTTCTTCCAGCAACAGTTCTTTGTCAGATGCACTGCCCTGCAGCACGATGGTGTTGTCCAGGCGCTTGGCCAGGCTGTTGCACCGATGAATGTCCCGCTCGATGATCTTAACCTGGTATTTGTCTTCAATGGTATGTGCCAGGCGGGCGCCAATGTTACCGCCTCCGGCTATGATGATCCGCTTATACGGGCGGTCCAATCTGCGAAGTTCGCTCATAACCGAGCGAATATCTTTCTTTGCCGCGATAAAGAAGACTTCGTCATCGGCTTCGATAACGGTATCTCCTTTAGGCATGATGGGGCTGCCCTTGCGGAAAATTGCGGCTACACGGGTTTCAACAGAGGGCATGTGGGAGCGAAGATAAGATATTTCACGGCCTACCAGTGGCCCACCGTAGTAAGCCTTTACGGCGACCAGCTGAGCGATACCATCGGCAAAGTCCAGCACCTGAAGCGCTCCCGGGTGTTCGATTAGTCGGCGAACATGCTTAGTAACCAGTTCTTCAGGGCTGATCAATACATCGATGGGAATCGACTTGTCAGTGAAGATAGCTTTGTTTTTGAGCAGGTAGTCATGCTCGCGAACCCGCGCGATTTTTGTCGGCGTATGATATAGGGTCTGGGCGATCTGGCAGGCGATCATGTTGACTTCATCACTGTTGGTTACAGCAATAAGCATGTCTGCATCGCGGGCGCCGGCCTGTTCAAGTATCGAGGGGTGAGACGCTTTGCCTTCTACTGTGCGGATATCGAGGCGGTCTTGCAGTTCGCGAAGCCTGCTCATATCAGTATCGACTATGGTGATGTCGTTCGCTTCACTGGCAAGGTTTTCAGCCAGCGTTCCGCCCACCTGCCCTGCACCGAGAATAATTATCTTCATAGTCTGATGAGTCTCCGATCAGCGGGTGGCTTCGCCATCACTCGTTCTGATCTTTTACCAATACTGCATAATAAAAGCCATCATGTCCCTGTGCTTGAGGGAAAAGCTGGCGGCCGAATGGTCGTTCTATACCCCAGTCCGCTTCAATCGGGAGGTGATTGGCGTCGGTCTGAGATTTAAGAAAACGCTCAATAACCCGTTCGTTCTCCTGAGGAAACACGGAGCAGGTGGCATACACTAAACGCCCGCCTTGCTTCAGCATCTGCCAGCAGTTTTGAAGAATGGTTAGTTGCAGTTCTGCCAGGGCCTTAATGTCTTCACTTTGACGCATGTGTTTGATATCTGGGTTACGTCGTATCACGCCGGTTGCTGAACAGGGGGCGTCGACCAGAATCCTGTCATAGGTTGTTCCGTCCCACCAGTCTTTAGTAGCGGCATCATCAACGATTACTTCAGCGGTTAACTGTAACCTGTTCAGGTTTTCATGGATTCTCAGGGCTCTATTATCCTCAAGCTCGATCGCTGTTACATGATCAAGATCAGGCTGATGCTCAAGAATATGGCAAAGTTTACCACCGGGTGCAGCGCAGGCGTCGAGAACGCGCTGTCCTGGCTGTAGGTCTAATAGGTCGCTGCTGAGCTGTGCTGCTTCGTCCTGAACGCTGACAGCGCCGCTATCGAACTCAGGTAGCGAGCTTACATCAACAGGGCTTTCAAGCTGAATACCTACATTGGAATAGGGTGTAGCTGACGCTGAGATGCCGCTGTTAGATAGTTGCTGGAGGTAATCCGCTCGGTCAGTTTGCAGGCGATTTACCCGCAGAGTCATCGGTGGTTGTTGATTGTTTTGCTCAAGAATATCGATCCAGTGATCTGGCCAGTTATGTTGTAACTTGGCGATCACCCATTGAGGATGGATATAATTAAACTCATCCTGCGCAGATAGAGACTCAAGCAATTCATCCTGTTCTCGCTGCAGGCGACGTAATACCGCATTGAGTAGGCCTTTCGCCCAGTCTTTGTTTAGCTGGTTGGTCGCTTCTACCGTTTCGCTGATGGCCGCGTGGGCAGGAATTCGCATCTCTAAGAGTTGATACAGGCCCAGGAGAACCAGAGCATATATGTCCTGATCCTGCGGTTTAAACGGTTTTTTCAGCAGCTTTTTGGCAAGCACTTCAAGCCGGGGAAGGAAGCGCATAGTGCCATAACAAAACTGTTGCAGCAGTGCGCGCTCGTTTTCCTGGCAGAGTTCCAGTGCTCTGGGTAATGCTGTATTCAGTGATTCTTTTCGGTCTATCACCGGACCTAAGGCGCGAGCTGCAATGGCGCGGATATCCATCAAGACTGGCCTAGCTCTGTGCCGTCGCTAAACAGTTCTTTTTTTGAGTTGAGCACCGCACTGGTCTCCATCGCTTTACTTCCCGGTAGCTGGATTTTAAGTAGTCTGACGGTACCTTCACCGCTGGCAACCATAATCGCTTTTTTGTCAGTGCCGACTATTGTCCCTGGCTTTGCAGTGCTCGCAGTCATATCTGCTTCGGCATACCAGACTCGCAGTGTTTCACCGTTCAAGGTGGTGAAGGCCACGGGCCAGGGGGCTAGTCCTTTTATCTGTCGGGTGATATCAGAGGCGGACTGTTGCCAATCGATCTGCCCTTCGGCTTTTTCCAGCTTGTGGGCATAACAGGCCAGACTGTCGTCCTGCACTTCATGGGTTATGGTTTTGTCGGCAATTCCCGGAAGGCTGTCGAGTAGTGCTGCTGAGCCAATCTCAGCAAGCTTGTCATGCAGCTCACCACTGGTATCTGATGGGATGATTGGGCAGTTTTTCTTGAGTAGCATGGCGCCGGTATCCAGGCCAATATCCATCTGCATGATGGTGACGCCGGTTTCATCATCGCCAGCCAGTAGCGCTCTATGAATGGGAGCCGCGCCGCGCCACCGGGGTAACAAAGATGCGTGAACGTTGATACAGCCCAGTCGAGGCGCATCAAGAATGGCTTTAGGTAGAAGCAGGCCATAGGCCACCACGATCATCAGGTCGGCATTAAGGTCTGCCAGCGTCTGGCGATCTTCTTCCTGCTTGAAGTTAAGTGGCTGAAAAACTGGAAGGTCGTTATCAAGGGCGACTTTCTTAACCGGGCTGGGGGTCAGTTTCCGACCCCGCCCTGCCGGGCGGTCTGGCTGGGTGTAGACGCCGATAACATTATGCCCTGCATCCAGCAGCGCTTTAAGGCTGGATGCGGCAAAGTCCGGCGTGCCGGCAAACAGGATACGCAGTTGTTTAGCGGAGTCTGACATGCTTCAAACCTTCTGACGGTGAAGTTTATCCAGCTTGCTACGGATTCTATTGCGTTTTAAGGGGGACAGATAGTCGACGAACAGCTTGCCTTCCAGGTGATCAATCTCGTGCTGAACACAGATAGCCAGCAGGTCATCCGCTTCTATACTGTACTCTTTGCCGTGTTCATCCTGTGCGGTTAGCCGGATGTTGGTCGGACGAACGACATCTTCATAGTAGCCAGGAACGGATAAGCACCCTTCCTGTTGTTTCTCAGTTTCATCAGTAAGTATCTCAACTTGGGGATTAATAACCACTAAAGGGTCATTTTTCTCTTCAGAGGTGTCGATAGTGATGATACGCTGATGTACATTGATCTGTGTTGCCGCCAGGCCGATGCCAGGAGCATCGTACATGGTTTCAAACATATCTTTGATTAGCTGACGTAGTTCGTCGTTAAATACAGTAACCGGTTCAGCAACTGTACGTAGGCGTGGATCTGGAAATTCTAGTATTGGAAGTAATGACATGGTCGCTGCAGAAAAAGAAGGTTGAAGAAAAAGAACACTGAAATCAATAATCTTTCCATTATACTGATATAGATACACAATGTATTGCCGATACTGTTATAGACTTTCAAAAATATGGCGGTCAGAGACAAGGATTTGAAAATGAAACAACTGGTTGCAGGATTTCTGGGCGCTCTAGCGATGTGTATCGCATTGGTGATGCCTGTTCAGGCTGATGTTCGCAAAGATACGCTGGCATTGCAGGATAACCATCCTAAAACCTATGTGGTGGTTAAGGGCGATACCCTGTGGGATATTTCTGGGATGTTTCTTAAAACTCCCTGGAAATGGCCACAGCTATGGGGCTTTAATCAGCAGATAGATAACCCGCACCTGATCTACCCAGGGGATGTTTTAACCCTGAAGTGGGTGAATGGTCAGCCTCGACTAGTGTTGAATGACGGCATTATCCGTCTAAGTCCGAAAGCCAAAGTCTCTCGGCTTAAGGATGCTATTCCCGCGATCCCACTTAAAGATATCATCGGTTTCCTCTCCGATAACATTGTGATGGATAGCGATGAGCTGACCGCAGCACCTTATATTGTCGGTAGTACTAATAACCGTATTGTCGCTGGTGCCGGAGACCGAGTTTACGCCAGAGGTACTTTGGTTGAAGATTACTCCCGTCAGAATATATACCGTCCTGCACGTGAATATATTGATCCGGTTACTCAGGAGCACCTAGGTTACGAGCTGTTCAAAATTGGTGAAGCGGCTGTCGGCAGCAAAACAGATGATATTATTACTCTGGATCTACGCAAAACCCGGGAAGAAGTTTCCGCGCTAGATCGAGTTTATCCAAGCCAGAAAGAGTCTATCCAGTCTATTTTCTACCCAAGCTCTGCTGAAGAAGAGATTGATGGTCGCATACTCTCCGTACTGCGCGGTGTGCGTCAGGCGGGTCAGTATGATGTTGTCGCGATCAATCAGGGTGCACGTGAAGGGCTTGAGCCGGG
>JAGPUU010000471.1 GCA_018067325.1 Amphritea sp. | reverse complement strand
GGTACCGCCCTGCTGTCCCGACAATCCGCCAGTCAGATCCATTTTGTTGATATTGTGCCTGAACTGATCGCTGAGCTAGACAGCAGACTGCAACGACTTTACTCAGACTCAGCATCGAGCTGGAAGACCCACTGTCTCGATGTCGCTAAGTTGCCGTTAGAACAATATGCAGGAAAACAGCTGATCATCATTGCCGGGGTGGGTGGTGATTTAATCATCCAGTTTATTGAGGCCCTTCATCAGAAACACCCCAAGCTGAATATTGATTTCCTGCTCTGCCCGGTGCATCACCAGTTTACCTTGCGCCAGAAACTGATCGAATTTAATTTCAGTTTAAAAGATGAAACCCTGATTGAAGAGAAGCAACATTTCTACGAAGTCATTCTGGTTTCATCAGAAACAAACGAAAGCGCACCAATCAATCCTGTTGGGCAGCACATATGGCAGTCAGCTTCAGCTGAACAAAGCCTTGTCGTTGAGACCTATCTGAATAGGAAACTCAATCACTACTGCCGGATTCAGCAAGGCAACAACGCTAACGTGGAACATATTATTGAGGCTTATCGCGCCATAACGCTTTAATTTTTGGGAACGACCTCTCAACCATTCATCATGAAAAATGTATTGCTGTTATGCGTACCGGTTCGTCACCTAGCACTTTGGCTTGGTGACCATTCCCCGTTAAATCATCCAGCATGATAATGTCACCCGCTTTACGAATGGCCTTCTCCCCATCACCTACTTCGAATTCACAGGTGCCTGTCATTAATACCAGCCACTGCCGTACGGGAGTGGGATGCCAGTCACCAAACCATCCAATAGGAAGTTCGAGGAAAACAGAGTTGTCTGCTGATTCCATAACTGACGCGTTGAGAGATGGCGCCGGCGGTGCATAACTTCTCGTCGCTAAATCGACTGTTTTGGTTTCGAAGTGAGAGCAGCCTTCCTCATCTGCAAAGATTCTCAGGTATTCAATATTACTCAACGTCCAATCTCCTTAAGATCCCCATAACAGCTTACTAAACGACCCACTGCCTGGCAGTTCAGCAGAGGCATGAACTTTGCCCTCGGCCACTTAGCTTGGGTAACCTGTTATGTTTTTTTAGATTGAGAAATACTCTTCTCTCACTATTTTGTTGTTCTTCCATGTTTGAACATGCTTTCCGGTAAACTCCATTACCTGGGCATCAGCCCCTGTCATTTTGTAATGAAAAACCAGTTCAGATGTATCACCGCTAATTACCTTTGAAACCAACTTCACATCAAATTCTACAATTTTGCTAACAAAACCTTTTTGCTTGTCATACGCCTCGCGCATTGACTCAGCGAACACAGTGCCATTATTGAGCATAACGACATTCTCATCGTAATGCTTTTCACACAGCTCTAAGACGAGACCCGCTTGGTTCATTTCAATAAAATCATCTATCAATTCTTGCACTACACTCTAACCTCTTAGAAATTTTTGCCTATCATCAGTGTCGTTTGTTAGTAGCCTTAGCTTAATAAAAAAGTCCGTGCACACCGGCCACCCCACCAAAAACGGCGACTAAACTAATCGATAGCAAAACGATGTGCATTACCTGCAGGACTAAAAAAGTTCTTTCATTGTTTTTTTCAGCTTGCTGATGAAACCATCGATGTAAAAACAGTGGCTCCAATACAAACAACACCATCGTAAATATAGCCCATATAAAAATCATGATATGAACCCACCACTGCATAGATGACCAGGCATCCATGGCATACAACATATAGAAGCCAGACAACCCGGTTAGCAAGGTTGTTACCTTGGCTTGAAAGCTAAACTTGCCTTCCAGTGCCTCAAAGATTTGTATTCTATTCTCAGGCGACTGAGAACTTCTTATAGCAGGAATTAAAACAGTAGTAACGAAGGCAACCCCACCTATCCAGAGGACAACCGCAATCACATGCAGCGCCCTGGCGATTGTCAAAAAGTCATGATCCATACTTTACTACTTCCATTTTCATATCGGGCCAGCTCACTGGCGCTTGTTGATTGTTTTGTTAGAGATACGAAGCTACTTTGCAATCGCAGTATTTCGAAACATCTCTTCCACTTTTTTGCCGATAGACGGTTAATACTATTGATCGTTAACCGAAAGCCCTTCAACTTCTGCCTGGGTTAAGCTGCGCCAATGGCCCACCTCTACATCCAGTTCGAGGTCGCCGATTTGCTGGCGATGCAGTGATTTAACTCTATTGCCGATGGCAGCAAACATACGCTTTACCTGATGAAATCGACCTTCTGTCAGGGTTAACAAAACATTATAAGGATCGATAATATCTAATGTCGCAGGCAGCGTGAGCTTTGTTTCACCTTGAAGCAGAACGCCTTCCAGAAAACGCTGCGTCGCGTCTGACGATATTGGTCGAGATAGCAGCACTTTATATACTTTCTCACATCTATTCTTAGGCGACGTCAGATTAAAAGACCAGTGCCCATCATCTGTAACCAGCACAAGACCGGTCGTATCCGCATCCAGGCGCCCTGCTATGTGCAGTTCAGACAGTCTATCGACATCAAGAAGGTTAAGTACCGACGGGTATTTCTCATCAATGTTAGAGCAGATCATGTCCGTCGGTTTATGCAGCAAAAAATACCGCAATTTTCTGGGTCTTAATGTTTCACCATCAAGTGTCAC
>JAGPUU010000450.1 GCA_018067325.1 Amphritea sp. | reverse complement strand
ACTCGGGGCAAAACCCGGGCCGATGAGCTACTCAGCCTGAAACTGGATGGCGATATCAGCGAATTTCTGGTGCCTGCGGCGGCTCAGCTTTAACGACTCACCAACAGTTCAGCATTCCAGACGTTAAGTACCCGCTGCCATTTAGGATTATTTACCCTGGCAGCGATGGGCTCACCATTGTTCCAACCATCCTTAAGCCAGAACTCTGAGCGATTGAAGCTATATACCGGCAAAAAATCCTGCCGCAGTGAAGCCCGCGTCGGCACCAGAGTTAAGTTGTCCAATAGCATCGGTTCACTGTCTGGCTGTTCCTGATACGCCACCAGCATATGTTTTGTGCCATCAGAAAGCCGACCAAACACCAACTGCAGCTTTGATTCATCAACCCCCATCGACAGCAATGTGAAAAACTTAGCGATAGCAAAATCTTCACAATCCCCTTGCCCACGGCGGATAAATTCAGCGGGGTCGGACCAGTAATCCTCAACGCCAAACAACTGTTGGTCAGAACGGTAAGCAGCGGTGTTTATATATTGATCAACTTGAAGCACCTTCTCCTGCTGACTCAACTGCGAAGAGGGCTGATCGATCAGATCTATCCATTGAAGATAGTATGAAGAAGAAACAGAAGCAGCCGCCGATTGGCAGGCAAGAAAAAGCAGTACACAAAAAATGCGGGTCATCGACTCGTCCGGTTGCGTAACTATCCATCCGTCACCGGACGAAACTTCAGTTAACAGCCTATTTTTACGTGCTATCAACTCTGTTTGTCGCGACTTTACGCAAGCCAAACAGATGCTTCAATACACACGTCCCCTTCCATTGATCTGAATCCCCCAACTCAGAACAACCCTATTCACAACCGGTTTAACCCAGCCGCCTTAACCCTATCGGCCTCTTCTCTTTTCTCTTTAATCCGGCCATCACAAAGCAGCGAAAATCGCCTATTTCAGGTATACTGGCGGCCAATTGAACCCTGATCCCGAGTACACCGTGTCTGATACCTCTTTTTCCTCCCTGAACCTGCCTCCTACTATGCTCAGCAACCTGGCTGACCTTGGCTACAAGGAGATGACCCCGATCCAGGCGCGCAGCCTGCCCCACGTACTGGCCAATAAAGATATTATCGCCAAAGCGAAAACCGGCAGCGGTAAAACAGCCGCCTTCGCCATCGGTTTGCTGTTAAAAATTAATCAGCGGGATTTCGGCACTCAGGCACTGGTCATCTGCCCTACCCGGGAACTCAGCACCCAGGTCGCTCAGGAGATTCGTCGACTGGCACGGTTTAAAGACAACCTGAAGCTGGTCATTCTCTGCGGCGGCCAGTCCGTTGGACCACAGATCGGCTCACTGGAACATGGCGCACATATCATCGTCGGCACCCCTGGGCGGATTCAGGATCTGATCCGTAAAGGCAAACTGGACCTGTCCCGCTGCGAAACCGTCGTACTGGATGAAGCGGACCGAATGCTGGATATGGGCTTTTATGAGCAGATCGAAGGCGTTATCGACAACACACCGAAAAAGCGTCAGACACTGCTGTTTTCAGCCACCTATCCCGATGGCATTAAAAAACTCAGTTCAGATCTCCAGGTTGAACCTGTCGAGGTCACCGTCGAAGCGGTACACAGTACCGGTCAGATAGCACAATCTTTCTATGCATTAGAAAAAACCAAAAAACCTGAAGCGCTGGTACGGATACTCAGCCACTTCAAGCCTGAATCCACCGCGATCTTCTGCAACACCAAAGATCAGTGCCGGGAAGTATCAGATCACCTGCGTAATCTGGGCTACTTTGCCGCAGCCCTGCACGGCGATCTGGATCAACGCGACCGTGACCAGGTACTAGTGCAGTTTGCCAACCGTAGTAACACTATCCTGATCGCCACCGACGTCGCCGCCCGTGGACTGGATATCAGCGATCTGACACTGGTTATCAATTACGACCTGCCCCGTGATCCAGAGATCTACGTTCACCGTATAGGCCGTACAGGCCGTGCCGGAAAAGAGGGTATGGCGATCAGTATCTACCGTGATTCTGAGCAGTACAAAATGGACATTATCAGCGAATACCTGTCCCAGACACTGCAGACCGAATCTCTCAGTAGCCTGAAAAAAGCCAGCTCGGATGAGCCCACTAAGCCCGTTATGCGAACTCTCTGCATCGCCGGTGGTCGAAAAGATAAGATACGTCCGGGAGACATCCTCGGCGCGTTGACCGGTGAAGCCGGCATCGATGGCAGTGTTGTAGGCAAGATCGATATCTATGACTATGCTGCCTATGTGGCCGTCAAACGCGAAGAAGCGCGCAACGCCCACAGTCGTTTGGTCGAAGGTAAGATCAAAGGCCGCCGCTTTAAAGTAAGAATGTTATAAAAAAAGTTTTACTGTATTGAGCAAGGTATTTTAATATGGCTGTAGCATCAGCACGGCATATTCTGGTTAAGACAAAAGCAGAAGCCGAAAAGTTAAAGCAACAACTGGAGAAAGGGGAGGACTTTGCCCGTCTGGCAAAAAAGCACTCTCAATGTAACTCTGCTAAACGGGGTGGTGATCTGGGCGAGTTCCGACCGGGCACCATGGTAAAAGCATTCGACGATGTGGTTTTCCGCAAGAAATTACTGGAAATCCACGGACCGGTGAAAACGAAGTTTGGTTTTCATCTTATTCAGACCCTCTATCGCAGCTAACAGATTAGTTGCCAACTTAAGGAGGCAGTTCCTATGAAACCGGCCAAAAAACAGAAACAACACCCTAAGTTTATCGAAGCGATGCAGAAACTCTCTGTTATGAATGAAGATGAACGTCTCTCCGAAGAGAACAAAGAACTATTCGACCAGGCCATCGCTTATGCGCCCCTGGAAGCACAGCCTGCGCTGATCGCGATACAACGGAAGTATTCGGAGGTTCATTAAAGGCTGAGAAGTGGCTCGACGTCGCTTCGCGACTTGCTCGTAGTTCGTGGCTCGAAAAAGCATAAGATCAAAAGATTAAAGAGAGCCTTGGGCTCTCTTTTTTTGTTTGTGGCTAAGAAAACTATCACTCTAACGTCAATTTTACATAAGCTTCTAACGCCATGATTAAACTCCAATAGAAGCG
>JAGPUU010000441.1 GCA_018067325.1 Amphritea sp. | reverse complement strand
GCTCGTCAGGTTCAGGGTGTTCTACAGCGTTATAAAGAGCTGAAAGACATCATTGCGATCCTGGGTATGGATGAGCTGTCTGAAGAAGACAAGCAGGTGGTAACACGTGCTCGTAAGATTCAGCGCTTCTTGTCTCAGCCGTTCTTCGTAGCTGAAGTATTCACCGGAGCTCCAGGTAAGTACGTATCTCTGAAAGACACCATCAGCGCATTCAAGGGTATCCTTGCTGGCGACTATGATGATCTTCCTGAGCAAGCGTTCTACATGGTTGGCGGAATCGACGAAGTGGTTGAAAAAGCTAAGAGCATGTAAATGCGCTTAGTTAACCTTTAAAAGGATAACAACATGGCTATGACTGTTCATTGTGACATCGTAAGTGCTGAAGAAGAGATCTTCTCTGGTCTTATTGAGTTCGTTTCAGTGACAGGTAGCCTGGGTGATCTGGGTATATACCCAGGTCACGCTCCGCTTCTGTCGGAACTGAAACCAGGTCCTGTAGAGCTAAAGAAACAGGGTGGTGAGCAGGAGATCTTCTACGTCTCTGGCGGTTTTATTGAAGTACAAGCACACAGAGTATCTGTCCTAGCGGACGTTGCACTGCGCGCGGGTGACATCAACGAAGCAGCCGCAGAGGAAGTTAAGAAGCATGCTGAACATGCGATGGCTGATCAGAGCAGCGAACTGGATTATTCCCGTGCTACTGCTCAACTTGCCGAAGCTACAGCTCAACTGCGTACTATTCAGCAGATTCGTAAGAAGATGGGTAAATAACCCAACCTTACTTAACTGCTACTCGAATAAAAAGCGACCTTAGGGTTGCTTTTTTTTGTTCAAAAAAAGCAACCAGTTGCTAGATGTGACTGCGTCACTTGTTAGTAGCTAGACACAACTTCGTTACTCGCTAGAAAAAGCTTAATGGACAGGATCAAACGCTGTTTACCCACGAGCCAGTTATAGCAAACCCCACAAGGTATCAAAAATAATCTTTTGCGCGGCAGCAACTTCCTTAGATTCAATGACTACAGCGGTTGGATAGTTAGCTGATGCCAGGGATATAATGGCGCATTTAGGTGGGTATACTGCGATATAGGCAGCATCGACCTTACCTTCAGTTTTAATCCACTTACGTTCGCTTAGTTCGGCATCTTCACCACCATCACCGATAGCGATTACTTTTACATCGATACCTTTCTGAATTCGTTGGGCAGTAAAGTTAGGGAAGGGACGATAGAGGTGTTTACGGATAGGCTTCGAGGAGAAAATGGAATAGCTTTTGGGGTTCTGTTTTGACACGGTATTGAGAATATCTCGTAGTACCTGTTCAATGCCGCTGTCACCTTCATAGTAGCTGACATTAGCTGTATTAAAGTCCGGCATCAGGTGGTGTAACTCAGGCACTACTTTGGTTTTTAACTGATCTATTGCCGAGTTGAGAGAATGGCGGCGTTCTTCTGCCAGTTCTAGCAGTATTTCTGGCTCCCGGGCACTGAACAGACGACGCTTACCTTTTGGCAGATAGGTGACAATTCCTTTCTGTTGCATCTCTTTAAGACAGTCATAAGTTGTACCTCGATTGATACCCGCCTTTTCACCGATAGTTCGAATTGCGCTGGGCCCCAGAGAGAGGAGTGCGCGGTAAATTATGATCTCACGTTTGGTGAGTCCAAGTAGTTCAAACAGTTCTTCATTCATATTTGTCAATTTTTCTCTGACGTTTAATGTTGCATCTGTAAGCAGTTAGATTAAAGTTCTGTTAAATTGTTACTTATGTCAACAACAGCGGACCACTGGAAGTGGTTAATGCTGTAATAAACCAAGGATGCTTCTGTTTTGAATATGCTTGATATCGTCATCCTGGCAGCAGGCCAGGGTAGTCGGATGAAATCCTCTCTGCCTAAAGTACTTCATACCATTGGCGGTAAGCCGATGCTGCAGCATGTGATTGATAATGCGCAAACTTTGTCCAATTCGCAGGTTCACGTTGTTATTGGTCACGGTGCTGAAAAAGTAAAAACCATTCTTTCTGAACAAAGTGTCGAGTTTGCCCTGCAAGCTGAACAATTGGGAACCGGCCATGCCGTCGCACAAGCGATGCCTTGTGTGTCCGATAATGGCGTTGTGTTGGTGCTCTATGGTGATGTGCCTCTGACTCGTTCAGATACGATGGCAGAACTGGTAAAGATAGCTGAGCGTGGAGAATTTGGACTGCTGACGGTTAATCTTGCTGATCCCACTGGGTATGGGCGGATAGTCCGTAGTGATACCGCAGATGTGGTGGCTATTGTTGAGCATAAGGATGCCAGCGAAGCAGAATTAGCTATAACAGAAGTTAATACAGGTATTCTGGCTTTGCCTTCAGCTTTATTGAAGGAATGGATTCCACAGTTGTCCTCTAACAATGCTCAGGGCGAATATTACCTGACCGATATTATCGCGATGGCGGCTGAACAGAATGTACGGATTCAGGCGATTCATCCCGGCACCGAACAGGAAGTACAAGGTGTTAATAACCGGATGCAGCAGGCTGAACTGGAACGTTGGTATCAGTTGGGTCAAGCAGAAACCTTGATGTTGGAAGGCGTTAGTCTGACCGACCCTGCACGGATAGATATCCGTGGTGAGGTGAGTGTTGGTCATGATGTGTCAATCGACATCAACGTGATTCTGGAAGGTAAAGTAAGCATTGGCGATAATGTCACTATCGAGGCTAATTGCATTATTAAGGATTCGACTATCGGATCAGGTTCCCATATTAAAGCGAACTCAATGCTGGAAAAGGCAGTGGTTGGTGAAAATTGCGATATAGGGCCTTTTGCCCGTTTGCGCCCGGGTAGCCATTTGGCGAACAAGGCTAAAGTGGGTAATTTCGTAGAGACAAAGAAAGTGACTATTGGCGAAGGTAGTAAGGTTAATCATCTGAGCTATATCGGCGATGCAGAGGTGGGTGCCGGAGTTAATGTCGGTGCAGGCACTATTACCTGTAATTACGATGGAGTGAATAAATCCGTCACCGAGATTGGTGATGGCGCATTTATTGGCTCAAACAGCGCGTTGGTTGCACCGGTCAAGATCGGTGCAGGTGCAACGGTTGGCGCAGGCTCTACCATCACTAAAGAAGTAGATACTGAGCAATTAGCGGTTACCCGGGCTAAACAGATTAACCTGAATAACTGGCAGCGCCCGGTTAAAAAGTCATAAGGAAGCGGAATTATGTGTGGAATAGTTGGGGCTATCGCTGGCCGGAATATTTCAGCGATTCTGTTGGAAGGGCTTAAAAGACTTGAATACCGAGGTTACGATTCTGCCGGCATGGCGGTTCTTAATAGTGAAACTGCGCAACTGGATCACCTGAAACGAGTGGGTAAGGTTGCTCAGTTAGACGCAGCATTGAGTGGTTCCCCCCTGCCTGGCTACCTGGGTATAGCCCATACTCGCTGGGCAACTCACGGTAAGCCGGAGCAACGAAATGCGCATCCGCATCTCTCTGCTGATCGGATCGCTGTGGTACATAACGGAATTATCGAAAATCACACTGCGTTGAAAGAGGAGCTGTCTGCAGCGGGTTATCAGTTCCTGTCAGATACTGACACTGAAGTGGTAACCCATCTGATACACCGTGAAGTGGTTGCCGGTAAAGGGTTGATAGAAGCCCTGAAAGAGACCATAAAGCGTCTTGATGGTGCTTATGCGCTGGCGGTGATTGATCAGGAGCAACCTGATCTTTTATTGGCTACCCGGATGGGGAGTCCACTGGTGATAGGTGTTGGTATAGAAGAAAACTTTATTGCCTCTGATCCGCTGGCATTGTTGCAGGTAACTGACCGCTTTATCTATTTGGAAGAGGGTGAGCTGGCAGCCATTAGCCGTTCTGAGGTGAGAGTAGAGAACGCTCAAGGTGATGTTGTTCAGCATGAAGTACAACTGTTTGAACATGGCCACGATGCAGCAGATAAGGGCGAATACCGTCACTATATGCTGAAAGAGATATACGAACAGCCCAAGGTTATTCGTAATGCTCTTGAAGGGCGGATCCATCAGGGCCACGTACTTGAGCAGGCTTTTGGTACCGGGGCTTCTGAGCTGTTTGATCAGGTAAAGATGGTACAGATTGTTGCCTGTGGCACCAGCTATAATGCCGGGGTTGTGGCGCGTTACTGGATCGAAAAAATAGTTGGCATCCCCTGTATGGTGGAAGTGGCAAGTGAGTTCCGCTACCGACAGACTGTCTGTATGCCAGGTACGTTGTTTATTTCTATTTCCCAGTCCGGAGAAACCGCGGATACTTTGTCAGCGTTGCGCGAAGCGAAAGAGCAGGATTATCTCGCTTTTCTGTCGATCTGTAATGTGGCGGGCAGCTCTCTAGTACGTGAGTCCGATCTGGCAATAATGACCAATGCAGGACCAGAGATAGGTGTCGCATCAACTAAGGCATTCACCAGCCAGCTGGTCGTTCTGATGCTGACAACTTTAGTACTGGCTCGTCGCTATGGTTTTAAAGGTGAACAGGAAATAGTTGCCGGACTGGAACAGTTAGATAACCTGACTGACCAGGTGCTGGCGCTTGATCCGCAGATTCAGCAAATGGCTGAACATTTCGTTGATAAGCATCATGCTCTATTTCTGGGGCGGGGTACTATCTATCCGGTGGCCGTAGAAGGTGCTCTGAAGCTAAAAGAGATCTCTTACATCCATGCAGAGGCCTATCCCGCTGGAGAGCTTAAACACGGCCCTCTGGCGCTGGTAGATGAAGACATGCCGGTGGTAGCGGTCGCACCAAATAACTCGTTACTGGAAAAGCTTCAGGCTAATCTGGAAGAGGTGCGTGCCCGGGGTGGAAAACTGTTCCTGTTT
>JAGPUU010000440.1 GCA_018067325.1 Amphritea sp. | reverse complement strand
TTTGCCAATAAAGCGGATCGCATGATCTCCGGGGCGTCTCAGAGCTCCGGGGTTACTGATTCCCATGGGCCAGAATAACCATCGTTCTAGGCGTTCAGAACCGGGCACAAATCCCTCCGGGTTGAATACGGAGCTGCGAAGCCGGGGTGACGCACCGGCTTGTAGTTGCAATAGGTCGTTGAATGGGCGTAATTGATACTGTTTCTGTTTCTGTTTCTGTTTCTGCTTCTGGGTGGATGCTAAGGCCTCAGCCTTCTGACTTGCGATTAACAGATGGGAGTTTGATGTCAGCGAGAGAAGTTGTCGGCCCGGCTCGGTGCGTAATACAAAGGTGGGTTCTCGGTAGAGCTGACGTGTTTCTGAATAGCGTTGTGCGTGTGGCAGGATGAGGCTATACCAACAACCGCATAAATGGATGCTGTCATAGGCCAGTATCTGACCGGCTTGTGTTAAATGCACCCGGAACAGTACCGCATCATGTTGGCCCGCGAGCAGATCGAAGCGGCTTTCGGGAATGCGTTCAGGAAACCAAATGAGGTAATTCAATTGTAGGGTGGTCTGGCTACGGTGAATACCGTGACTGATATAGCTAAAGCTGATCGGTTGCTGATCGACCTTCAGGCTACCTTTATCCCAGTAGGGATGGCCTGGGCGGTTAACCGCGAGGTTATCAGGCAGTCGCCACAGCGGTGCGTGATGTTCAATAAGTGCCTGTTCCGTAGCCGGGCTCAGGTTCGGGATTCCCAGGCTATCTCTTGGTATATCGAGGAGGTTGGGGGCAAGAGTCTTAGGGTTTATCGGCCCATAGGTATTCCAGTCGCTGTTTTGCAGCGCTGTCGTTTGCTGGTACAGCCAGGTATGTTCCCGCATGACACCCTGTTTAAACAGTAGGGCAGTGATAGGGTAAATTCCGGCAATTCTGGCAAAGGGCTGATAATCATCATCTTCAGGTAAACTGAGGAGAAAACGTCGGGACTGGCTGGGTGAGAGAATCTGCTGCTGTACCAGAGTTTGGCTACAATCATTTATATAACGGGCGGAGTCTGTCGTGATCTTAAAGCGCTGCTTCCATTGCTGTAATTGGGAAACAGGAAGCAGCAGGAGCTCCTGCTGTAGACCGGTTATCGCCAGACGGGACATATAACCAAGCAGATCGGTTAGTTGTTTTTCTGAAAGATTATTCTGGCGGATATAATAGTCGACCAGCCGATTGCTGCGTAACCAAGGGGCCCCGGCGACTATCTCACCTTGCTGGATGCCGGTATAACGGAGGTTGAGTTGTTGCAGTTCCGTCAACGACGAAACACAAGCGTCGATGACAAAGTTTTCTGGCAGAGCCGGTTGCAGGTTTTTGCTACAGCCGCTCACCAGAAAGATAAACAACAGGCTTAGGATAACCCGGTACATTTTGACCTTCCTTAGATATTTACATCACACTTACAAGATAGTTGACCTGTTACCTTGGAGCTATTCCTCACAGGTACTATAATCGCGCCACTAAATTCTTCCGGTATACAGATATGCAGCTGAAACAGATTAACAAAGAACGGTATGCTAAACATTATAAGTATCTAATGGTCGGTATTGTTGTTGTCCTCGCGGTGATCGCGTTATCAATATCAACCATTCTGATTCAGCTGTTTGGGAATGCTAACGGTGAAAATTTCTGGCTCAATCTGACCGGTGTTGCCATCGGTGGTGTCATCATCCTCATCTTACTGCGGAAGAATCGTGATCATGAGTTTATGTATGAAGTGATCTATGTGTGGGATCTTAAGCAGATGCTTAACCGAATCTATCGTAAGCAGAAACATATTAAAGCGGCGATTGAAACCGGTGATCAGGATGCCATGGTGATTATGAATTGGAGCTATAATGGTTCTGAACAGCTTTATAATCTCGATAACAATACTATTACCATGGAAGATCTGCACAGAGCGATGCGCGAGCTTCAACAGACGATAGAGCAGAGTGGTTTTTCAATAAGCACCGAAGATTTCAAACCGCAGATGCTAGATAAGTATTGATATGTTCTTTATTAAAAAGGCCCTGAGAGGGCCTTTTTTTATGCTGTTATTTACTGGTAGGGCCTTCTGAAAAACATTTCAGGTCACCACTGGATTCAAACCAGTCAGCGCGGGAGTCGTAAAAGATATTGCGTCGGGGCTTGATGCAGGGGTCCTGATCCAGAGTGCCGGCTGGAATGGCGATATTGTTGGCACCTTTGACTTCCCAGGGTAGGGAAGATCCGCATTTACTACAGAAACAAGAGGCGTAAAACTCGGCTTCGGGCACTTCAAAACGAGTAACCAGCGCTTCGCCACTGAGCCACTTAAACTGTTCAGGCTTCACAAACATAATTGAACCATGGGCGCTGCCACTGACCTTTTGGCAGCGGGAGCAATGACAGTACTGAAAGCCTCTGGGCTCCCCCTGAAATTGATAAGTGACGGCACCACAGAGGCAACTGCCGGAAATGGCCTCTTCCTGTAGGTTATTGTCCTGTTCAGTTTGGTTCATAAACGCTCCAGTTCTTGTTCAGCTTTCAGAGGTGTTTTAAGGGTAACTTCACGCTGAGGAAAGGGTATCTCAATGCCGGTTTCGCGAAACGCACTATAGATTGCACCATTAACCTGAAACTGTAGCTCGAAGAGGCTTTTTGACGGTACCCAATAGCGGTAAGCAATCTCCACCGAGGAATCGCCAAAACCTGCAATTCCGACTTGCGGTGCCGGGTCCTGAACTACTGCGTTGTTGGTTTCGAGTAGCGCTTTGATCAGGCCTATCGCTTTATCAGGGTCCGCTGCGTAACTGATGCCGATTGACGCTTCGACGATGGTGTTTTCAAAACTGTTAACCAGTACTTCGCCGACAATATGTTTGTTGGGGATAGTGACCAACTCGCCGTCCTCTGTCGTCAGCTGAGTGTAGGCCAGGTGAATCTCTTTCACGACACCGCAGACATCGTTACAACGAATGGTGTTCCCAACGACAAAAGGCCGGGTAATGATAATGGTGAAACCTGCTCCGTAGTTCGAAAATACTCCCTGAAGGGCGAGTCCTATACTCAGAGAAATTGCACCGATTGCCGCGATAAACGGGGCCACGCTAATGCCGAATTTACCTAAACAGATTACGGCAACCATCGTTATCAACAGCAGCTTTATGGTGCTACTGATAAAGTTGCTGAGGGTGATATCAACGTTGTGGCGCAGGCACAGGCGAAGTGTCAGTTTGCCGATCCAACGAGCCACAATAAGGCCGATGATTAGAATAATCACCGCCCCGATAACCTGAAAACTATAGTTTACAAAGAAATCGATAAGCAGGCTGTATAGATGGGTCAGAGTGGCAAGTTCTTCCTGAATCATGGGGGCGTCTCCTGAATCCGGCGCGCCGGTAATTCAGAACCGGCCAGCTAAAGATCAGCTGGCGCGTAGACCTAGTTCAGGTTCACGTTCATCCAGCAACTCAATAAATTCGATCAACTGATCGAGCTGTCTCTCATTGTATACTGGAATTCCGTTGCGCATAAGCTCATCTGCAGTGGCTCCTGATCCTGACTTTATAGTTCCGGTGAAATTACCGTCGTAGACTTCCAGATTGCCACAGGATGGGCTGCGAGATTTTAGAAACGCACAGCAACAACCTTCGCGCTTAGCAATCTCCAGCGCTCTTTCGGCACCGGCTAAAAACTGAGGTGTAACATCTTCACCGTTAATCGCGGTGATGCGCAGAGGAAATTTGTCTTGAATTTCTGCCGGAGGACGGGGTGTAGGGAGTCCTCCCTCGATTTCGGGGCAGACGGATATGAGGCGTCCCTGTTTGTTTAAGCGGCGTATCAAATCGTTATCTATCAGGTTGTCCTTTCCATCATAACGGACTTTATTCCCTAACAGACACGCACTGATCAGTATTTTATTTTTTTTATTCATAATTCAGTTTGTTCAGATATTAAGTGTCGGCGCGGATTCTAACAGTAATCAGGCTTAGAGCAATAAAACTAAAGCACGAATGTTACGGTTAAATGATCTGCGGCAGTTTAAATATGGGCTTTCAGACCTTAAAGTTATAAAAAAAACTTCAGTTTACTGTTTACGCTAGGGGTTGTTCTGGGTATATACTTAGGGGAATACCCTTACGGTGATCTTAAGTGATCCTGAACGGTCTTTGATAATAAGAATAGGATTACCCGATGGATCTGAGTTTTACTGAAGAGCAGCAGATGATTCAGGATGCTGCCAAACGATTTGCAGAAAACGAATTAGCACCGCTGGCAGAAACGCTGGATCAAACTAAAGATAAAAGCATCCTCAAAGGCCATTGCTTGCAGCTGGCAGAACTCGGTTTTATGGGTCTGAATATCGATGCTGAATATGGTGGCACTGAAGCCGGTTCCGTCGCCTTTAGTCTGGCCGTGACTGAGATCGCTAAAGCCTGCGCATCGACGGCAGTAACCATGTCTGTGACTAATATGGTAGCTGAGGTGATTCAGGTCGTTGGTAGTGATGAACAGAAACAGCAGTATCTGCCAAAAATTTGTAGCGGTGAATACCTCAGCGGAAGTTTCTGTCTTACCGAAGCCGGGGCGGGTTCAGATCCTGCATCAATGCGTACTAAAGCGCTAAAGACAGATAATGGCTGGTCTATTTCTGGTACCAAACAATGGATTACCAGTGCCGAGTTTGCCGGTGTATTTGTTGTCTGGGCGGTTACCGACCCGGAGGCTAAAAAAGGTAAAGGCATTACCTGCTTTTTGGTGCCTGCAGATGCAGAAGGCGTTTCTATTGGGCCCGCTGAAAAGAAGATGGGTCAGCATGGTTCTGCCACCAACGAAGTGCATTTTGAGTCTTGTGAAGTACCCGACTCAGCCATTCTGGGTAAGCTGAATGATGGTTTCCGTATCGCGGTTACCGAACTGGCAGGCGGCCGAATCGGTATCGGTTCTCTGGCGCTAGGGATAGGTCAGGCAGCGATGGAATATGCGATCTCTTACACAAAAGAACGCAAACAGTTTGGTAAGCCTATTGCTGATTTTCAGGGCCTGCAGTGGATGATGGCGGATCGAATGACCGAGCTAGAAGCGGCCAGACTGCTATTGATGAGCGCGGCGGATCGCAAAGAGCGAGGGCTAAGCTATGCAAAAGAAGCCTCCATGGCGAAGTTATTTGCCAGCGAGAAGGCTAATCAGGCTTGTTATACAGCGCTGCAGTTATTGGGCGGGTATGGCTACATGCAGGAATATCCGCTGGAGCGAATGACCCGCGATGTGCGAATTACCTCAATCTATGAAGGTACTAGTGAAGTTCAGCGTCTGATTATAGCCCGTGAAATTCTGCAGGCGGCAGGCTGAGGTGATACTTTGAACACGCCTCTGAAGGGCCTTAAAATACTCGATCTGTCGACCCTGCTTCCGGGCCCTTATGCGACGATGTTGTTGGCCGATCTTGGGGCCGAGGTACTACGGGTGGAATCAGCGTCCCGACCTGATCTGGTGCGCAATATGTCACCACAGGTTGATGGGCAGTCTGCCGCGTTTAGTTATCTTAATCGTGGCAAAGATTCTATTGCACTCAACCTTAAACACCCAGAGGCGAGCAAGCTGATTGCTAAGCTGGTGGGTGAATACGATATTTTAATTGAGCAATTCCGGCCCGGTGTTATGGCTCGCTTAGGACTGGATTATGACAGTCTGAAAGCGGCTAACCCGGCGCTTATCTATTGTTCTCTGACCGGTTATGGTCAGAACGGCCCGTACCGTGATAAAGCGGGTCATGATCTGAACTATCTGGCGTTATCAGGCGCTGCCAGTCATATGGGACGCATGAGTTCAGGTCCTGCGCCTATGGGATTGCAGGTCGCTGATGTTGGTGCAGGATCCCATCCGGCGGTTATCGCTATTCTGGCAGCGGTTATCGGTCGTCATTCGACGGGTGAGGGCTGCTATCTAGATATCTCAATGGCCGATAACACTTTGGCAATGCAGGCCCTGATGGCGCCCGGCGCATTGAATGGTGGGGCAGACCCCGAACCGGAAAGTAATTTCCTTAATGGTGGTAGTTTTTACGATTACTACCGTACTGCCGACGACAGGTATATCTCTGTTGGCAGCCTGGAGCCCCAGTTTCGTCGGGGCTTGGCTAACGCACTGAATATACCGGACCAGCCTCCTCTGGAAACCGCTCAGTTTAAAACGCTACTTCAACAGAAATTCAGGCGACAGGATTTAGCCAACTGGTGTGAACAGCTTGCCGGGCTGGATATCTGTGTTGAACCTGTGTTGACGGTATCTGAAGCCGCATGTCACCCCCAGTTTTCCGCTCGAAACATGATTGTGAAACAAAGTAGTGGCGAGCAGCAGATTGCTTCTGCGTTAGGGTTTAAACAGCAGGCCATCAGGCCCGCCCCCCGCTGTGGTGAACAGACCGAAGTGGTGATGAAGGGGTTGGACTACAGCTCCTCGGAGATTGAGAAGCTTCGCTCAGCGGGATTGTTTGATTGATGAGTAGCAGCTTATGTCTGTGAGAATTAGTTTAAAAAAATTTGTTTGATAAAAGTAATTAATTTGAAGAGCCTGCAGTAGAAATATTCTGTAGCGCCTGAATAAACATAATAAGAGGCTAATAATGACAATTTCTAATTATCAGGATTTTTACGACTCTTTTACGCCAGCCCTGATAGAGGAAAAGCTGGTCGGTAATCTTAAAGAGGGTTTTAATGTCTGCGAAGAGATCTGTGATCGCTGGGCAGAAGATTCTGATCGCATTGCGCTTAACTATGAAGGGGTTGTTCGTGAAGCCTCCAGCCATACTTTTGCCGAGATGCAGCAGCGCGCAGGGCAGTTCGCAAATCTGCTTAAGAGCAAGGGCATTGGTAAAGGCGATCGTGTTGCCTGTTTGATGCCGAGAACACCTGAACTGCTGGTGGTGGTTCTGGGCGTACTTAAGGCTGGCGCAGTGTATCAACCACTGTTTACCGCTTTTGGTGCCGGCGCTATCGAATACCGTGTAACCCAGGCGCAGACCAAGTTGTTAGTGACCGATCCTGATAACGTGTCCAAGCTGGACAGCGTTAATGGTTGCCCACCGGTTCTGCTGTTTAATCGTGGTAAAGCCGATTCCAAATATGCTGAGTTGCCTGATTTTGAAGCCGAGTTAGCCGCTCAAAGCAGTGAATTTGAGCCGGTGAGAATTGGCGCTGATGATCCGTTCTTACAGATGTTTACCTCCGGTACTGTAGGCAAAGCTAAAGGGGTTGCTGTTCCTGCCCGTGCGCTGTTGTCATTCTACGTTTATATGCGTTATGCGGTGGGCCTGCTGCCTGAAGATAGCTACTGGAATGTAGCTGATCCCGGTTGGGCTTATGGCCTCTACTACGCGGTGGTTGGTCCTCTGTTACTGGGTAATACTACTCACTTCAATGAAAACGCCTTTACCCCGGAAACAACTTACGGAATGTTGCGTAAGTATAAAATAACCAACCTGGCCGCTGCACCAACCGCGTACCGCTTGCTGATGGCGAATGATCATCTCCTCGAAGGGGATGATAGCTTTAACCTGAGACTGGCCAGTAGTGCCGGTGAGTCTTTGAATCCCGAAGTTATCGGCTGGGTCGAGCGTCGCTTGGGTTGTCCGGTAATGGACCATTATGGTCAGACTGAAACCGGTATGACCGCCTGTAATCACCACGAGCTTGAACAGCGTATTGTGCGGGTCGGTTCTATGGGTTTCTCTATGCCTGGGCATCGGATTGTCACGCTGGATAATGACCTGAATGAATTGGGTGAAGGTGAGATCGGTGAGTTGGCAGTGGATATGGAAAAATCACCACTATTCTTCTTTCCGGGATATACCTGGGGTGAAAAGAACCCTTTCCGTGGTAAGTACTATCTGACGGGTGATGTCGTCGTTAGTCACGGTGATGGTAGCCACTCATTTAACGGGCGGGATGACGATATCATTACCACCGCAGGTTACCGTGTAGGGCCATCGGATGTTGAAAGTACACTGCTGGAGCATGAAGCAGTAGCTGAAAGTGGCGTGATCGGTAAGCCGGATCTGGAACGTGGCGCGATTATCAAAGCGTACGTGGTACTTAAGACGCAGTATGAGCCAAGCGAAGAGCTGGCCGCTGAGTTGAAAACCCATGTACGTAATCGTTTATCGACCCACGCGTTTCCCCGTGAAATTGAATTTTTGACTGAGCTACCGAAAACGCCGAGTGGAAAGATTCAGCGCTTTATACTGCGTAATAAAGCCAAAGATGAAACGGATGGGCTGGCATAGCCCTATGGTTGATCTGCTTTCAACGCCCGCCGAGTATCAGATACGCAACCCGGGCTTTGCCGAAGAGGTGGAGCGAGTCTTCTATGAAGCTCCATTTGTTCGCCACCTTGACTTTGAACTCGTCTCTTTTGAGGCGGGGCGGTGTGAGTCAAAGGTACTGTTGCAGGAAAAACACCTACAGCAGGATGGTTATGTTCATGCCGGTGTGCAAGCCACGCTGGCAGATCATACCGCGGGAACTGCTGCCGTCACTCTGTTGGCAGAAGGCCAGATAATCTTAACGGCGGAGTTTAAAGTTAACCTACTCAGAGCGGCTAAAGGTGAACAGCTGTATTGCCGGTCATGGGTGCTTAAGCCCGGTGGACAGTTGATTATTGCAGAGTCAGAGCTCTTTTGCCTCGCGGGTGATAAGGCTGAGCTTGTCTCTAAAGCGACCGTTACACTGGCGGTGGTTGATAAGCGTTGATGCTTTTCGCTGTACAAACAGCATGCCTATCATTGCTGCCTTGATCTCCTGTCTCTTTGAAAATCAGTATTAGAAGCGCGTTAAGGCTAAGTGGCCTGTTCGCGCTTTCTCTAATACAGTCTGATAGAAACATTACGGTTAGCAACATGACTGTTAGAAACAAGACTGCTAATAATAAAAATACCACGGAGTATGTCTATGCCTGTCATTACAGTTGAGGAGATGAACGTTTTCCTGAACGAACATTTCCCCCAAGGTGATAAGTTTGGTTATTTAACCGCGCTGGGTGATGCCTGGGCGGAGATGAAGTTACCGGTAGATGATGAGCATTTGCGTCCCGGAGGTACCGTCTCAGGCCCCTCTATGATGGCGTTGGCTGATGTGTGTATGTACGCAGCACTGCTGGGCCAGATTGGTCTGGTACCGCTGGCGGTGACGACGAACCTGAATATCAATTTCATGAGCAAGCCCGAGTCCGGGCGGGACCTTGTCGCCCGCTGCAATCTGATGAAAGTCGGTAAGCGGTTAGCGGTAGGTGAAGTCTGGATTCGTTCCGAAGGCTGTGAAGAGCTGGTCGCGCATACCACATTAACCTATTCAATCCCGGCGGAGCGTTAAGTATGGCTTCTATTGAGTGGCAGGAACGCCTGTTTACCTTGGCCGATGGCACTGAGATATTCGGGCTACATTGCAGACATGCTGTAAATTCAGGGACAGACAAACCAACCCTGGTATTACTGCATGAGGCCTTAGGGCACATCGGTATGTGGAAAGGGTTTCCGCAGCAGCTGGCCGAAGCGACGGGGTTGGATCTGTTGGTGTATGAACGCCGAGGTTATGGCCGCTCATCGCCGATTACACTGCCGCGTCCTGACGATTATCTGGAGGAGGAAGGAAGAGACTGGCTCGAGCCTGTTCTGGATGCCGCGGGGTTAAAAAAAGTTATTCTGGTCGGCCACAGCGATGGCGGCTCTATCGCCCTTATTGGCGCTGCTTGTCTGCAGAAGCGGGTATTGGCGATTATCACTGAAGCGGCACATATTCGTATCGACTCGCTAACCACAGCGGGTATTGTCGAAGCGGTTGAGTTGTATAAAACCACCGAGCTGCCTGAACGACTGGCCCGTTATCACGGTGATCGTACCGATCTGCTGTTTCGGGCCTGGAGTGAAACCTGGCTGCGAGATCGTTTCCAGCCCTTAGATCTTTCGGGTTATCTGAATCAGATTAGCTGTCCGGCGCTGATTATTCAGGGGGCTGATGATCAGTATGGCGAAGTGGCGCAAGTTGAGGATATCGTCAGTGGCATAGGCGATAAAGCAGGCGCGATATTTCTGCCAGACTGCGGTCATGTGCCCCATCTTCAGGCACCAGCTGCGACTCTGGCAGTGATGCAGGGCTTTATTGAATCATTGGGGTTATAGATCTGTTAGAAGGTGACTTTTAACTATGTGAATAGGTTGTTTACTCTTTGTCGCAGTACTTCTTTACTTGTATTTCCGCCTTGCAGGGCGGGTTAAGACTTTTGGGCACCTGAAAGTCTTAACAATCTACAACCGCACCCACTGCTGGGTCGCTTCGCGACTTCCCTGTGCGTTTCATTTATCAAGGGATACGGGAAAAGCTCAACTGCATCGCGCCCTCAGACAGTTCCCCGTTTTATTCTTCCCTGTAATATCTCTCTTTCTTGCATGGAATTAAGACTTTTTCCTATAGAGCCTAAAAGGCCCCTAAATATATAATGTTCTTTGGTTTTTATGATCGAAAAATCATAAAGTTATATACTATTATTGGTGATTAAATTCATGAAAAATACTTTATTAGCAGCTTCTATTGTTGCTGCAGTATCTCTTGTTTCTGTTAATACTTACGCTGCTGATACCGGTGGTTATATTGGTGCTTCTGTTGGTCAAACTTCATCTGATGCATTGGATGATTTGGACAGTATTCCAGGCGTTTCGGTTGATGATAGTGATACCGGGTATAAAATTTTCGCTGGTTATAACTTTAACGCTAACTTCGCTATCGAAGGTTTTTACACCGACTTAGGCGAGATTTCAGCGACTAATGGCGTCACTACAGCATCTGTATCGTTAGATAGTCTGGGTGTAGCCGGGCTTGCTATTCTACCTCTAAATGATGACTTTGGACTTTTTGCTAAGGTTGGTTATCAGCGTTGGGACGGTGAACTCAAATCAACAGGGGCGAGTTCAACTAATGAAGATGGTTCTGATGCCGTTCTTGGATTGGGAGTGACATATGATGTGCAAAATATATCTTTGCGAGGAGAATTTGAACGTTATGCGATTGATGGTGACGATGTAGATCTGCTATCAGTAGGTATCGCTTATAATTTTTAAGATTTAAGATTAATCGGGCGCTTTTATTTCGCGCTCGATTTATTATATAACATTACTCATTACTCATTACTCATTTCTTATTCCTGCTCTTGTATATTCAACGTTACGTCTCATCCCAATCTATTGATTACACCACTCAATTCTTTAAGTTAATTCAACTGCCTTCAAGTAAGGTTTTGGAAGATAAACTCATGAAGGTAGTCACTAGAGATGCAGATAAACCTGACTATAGGCTATCTCTACTGCTACATAGAGTAATAACAGCGCCATAGTGAAGTTCAGCAAACGAAAATAACGGGGGCGGCTGATTAGTTTTCTCAGTCGGCTACCCATTAGAAGATAGCTGCCGGGTGCACCAAACGCCAAACAAGCTAGCAGCAATGACCAGATCAGTATTGAAGCGCCGGAAATCTGTGCGGCGGGAAACTGCACTGATACAATCGGCAAAATTGCGACAAAGGCTTTCGGATTAAGTAACTGCAGCATCAAGCCTGATCGAAATCCAATCTTCTTAGTTGCGGCTTGCTTTTTTTGAGCTTCTTCTTGCCTGGTTTCCACTTGTCCGCTCTTAAACTCTTCGGACATCCCTTTACTTTCACGAGCGATCTTAAAGGCCAGATAAGTGATATAGAGACTCCCGCCCAGGCTTATGACGAGTTGAGAGTTGGGTGTTACCAGCAAGGCCCCGGTATAACCGAATAGCAGAAACAGCATAAACATAGCGCAAGCCACACCCATACAGAAGCGTAGGGTGTTACGTATTTCACCGTTGATGCCTGCATTCAGGCTTAATAGATTTGCCGGCCCCGGGGTGTACATAATGCCAAAGGCGTACAGGAGTATCTCAACCATAGTGGCTACCCTAAAAAATAAAGTGGTAGGAAGTACTGCTAGGGGAGAAATCCACTAGCTGAATTTAGGACTCGTTGCGAAGAGCTTTCTAATCGATACTTTGTATCTACGAGCTGAGGAAGTGTTTCTGGTATTGACGCGGGGTCATACCAAATATCGGCTTAAAGCGTCTATTAAAATGGCTCAAATCGCTGAAACCGTGGTCAAAAACTACATCGTCCAGCGCAGAGCCAGCCTCCAGTGCTAGTCTGGCCTGGTTAATACGGCAATTAAAAATATACTGATGGGGTGTAATGCCAAACTGCTGACGAAACATACGTAAGAAGTGATATTTCGATAAGTTAGCCTGATTGCTAATCACATCAAGAGAGATGTCTGAACCAATGTTCTCATGAATAAAACTCTGTGCTTTTAGCAGTAGTGAGTCACTCTTTTTAGATTTACGCTGGGGTAAGACCTCTCCCTTTAACTGAGAAATCCGCTCAGCCAACTGAAATAACTGATTTTCCAGCTGTAATTTATCTTCACTATTACCCTCAATCTGCACAGCCAGATTAAGAATATGTTGTCGTAACCGAGGGTCATCCAATAGAGTATCGGCAATTTGAAAATCTTTGCTCTGCTTAATTCCAGCGCTGTTCAGCATCGGCTCTAACTGTTTGGGGTGAATGTAGATCATCCGATACCGTAAGTCATTATCTACCCCTGAGTGGCCATCATGAAACTGACCCGGATTAAACATAATAACGTTACCGGGCTGACTTCGGAAAAATTCGCCGCTGGAAAAAAAGTCCTGTCGTCCAGTCAGTGTCACGCCAAATGAATACTCCTCATGGGCGTGTTTATCATAGGAGAAGTCATGCATCTTCGCCTGTAATACCGTCACCTGATCAAGGTGTTGGTTTTTGATATACTGAAACTGGTTATCGAGCTTCATCTTCACTCACCGCTTGAAGCATTGTAAGACGTTACTGACTAAGGCTTATTCTAGGATATTGCATCGCTTTTTACTTGGATGAAATTGCGCATTTGCCGATTGAAGGAGGCAATGCTTTATCTGTGTCAATCTGAGAGCGGAGAATCAAAAATATTAAAATTTTTTGTCACCTTTTCCTTCGCGACGCATCTTTATGGGTATACATCATATTTTGTAGTCGTAATGGAGAGATTTATGTCAAAACTATTTTCACAGCAAGTACCAGCGCCATCAACTTCAACGTTAGAATTTCCCAGTCGTCGAAGTTTTTTTCGTTCGGGAGGGCAGTTAACACTATCGGCGATGGCCCTCACTATGTTGTCTGGTCTTAACGCTAAAGTGGCGAGTGCATCAGATAAGCAAACAATGATTGATATTCAAATTATCAATACAGCGATCGCTGCTGAGCATGAGGCTGTAGCAGCCTATCAATTGGGTGCGGAAAGTGGCTTATTATCAACGCCAATATTGAATGTCGCAGTACAGTTTCAAGGCCATCATAAAGAACACATCGATGCTCTGACTAAAGCGGTAAAGTCATTAGGAGCTGAAGCGGTAGACCCCCTGGCGAAGTATCAATTTCCAGTTGAAAAACTTAAATCTGAAACTGATGTTTTAACATTTGCAGCTAGTTTGGAACGGGGAGCCGTCAGCGCCTATGCCGGGGCAATACCGCTGTTTGAACAGCGTGAACTATCTAAAGCAGCAGCGAGTATTCTTGCCGATGAAGCTATGCATTGGGCGGTGTTAAGGCAAGCGCTAGGACTGGATCCAGTGCCAGGTGCGTTCTTTTCATGATTTATCGCCGCGCGGTGCCGGTATTTGTATACTGTATATTGAGTATATGGAATAGCGGCATATACGCGGAAGAGCAAGCTTCAGGCCTGCTTCCCGAGGTGCAAAAAACAATGCCGGTACAGGCAGGCAAGTCTCTCTATGCTATGTGTTTAGGCTGCCATTCTCCCGGTTACAACCGCACCGGCCCCAAACACTGCGGTGTGTATGGTCGGTTGGCTGGTAGCCAGGAAGGTTACCAGTACAGTGAGGCATTAAAGTCATCTTCTCTGCGTTGGAACAGGCAAACCCTCGACCTGTTTCTCAAAGCACCGACAAAAATAGTGCCAGGAACCTCGATGACTTTCGCGGGTATTTCTGATGCCGGTGTTAGAGCACAACTGATTGACTATCTGGCCACATTAGCGCCGGGCCATAAAGACTGTGAATGAAGATAGGATCTATATGGATTATTCAATACAGGCATTACCTGCTAATACGTTGCATGCAGAGTTTTCCGGCGAGTCGGACTTAGACTTAATAACGCGTGTCCGAGCGGGTAATTCGGCGGCCTTTGAACCATTGATGCGGCGCTATAACCAAAGACTGTTTCGTCTGTCGCGTAGCTTATGTAAAAACGACACCGATGCGATGGATATCCTTCAGGACAGCTATGTTATTGCCTATGAAAAGCTAGCGCAGTTTTCGGGACCCGATGGGTTTGCGGGTTGGTTATCTCGTATCGTACGCAACGAGGCGCTTATGCGAATACGTAGAAATAAGCTTGTCGATATTTGTTCCATTGAGGGGCATGAGCCGCTTGAATTATATAAAGAGAATCCGTCTGAGGTGTTGGCACAAGGGCAATTAACGAAAATAATTGAGCAAGCAATTGATCAGTTACCTGAAGGTTATGCCAGTGTATTTGTGATGCGGGGTGTGCAGCAACTATCAACGCAGGAAACAGCGGTCTCGCTTGACCTGGAAATCGATGCTGTTAAAAAGCGATATTCCAGAGCTAAAATGAAACTTCGCCAGCACTTGGAACAACACATTCAAGCAGAAGGCCTTGATGTGTTTGAATTTGCTGGAGAGCATTGTAATGCGGTTGTCAGCAATGTCTTGGCACGAATCAATCAAAAGTAATCAAAGGGAGCAGGGTAATTTGCTTTAATTCAGTTACTCTGGCTACTTTGATTATCTTGTCGCAGTCATTCTAATTTCTCTGTTCCGCCTTGCGGGCGCTCCGCGATTTCCTTGTGAGAGCTGCTTTAGCATGTCCTCTGGGTACTAGCAGCGAT
>JAGPUU010000436.1 GCA_018067325.1 Amphritea sp. | reverse complement strand
CTACAAGCTATCGATGCTGAAATTCTCTTTCAGTGCAGCAGTCGCCAGTGTGGTAGTAGCAACCAATGGGCCAATAACTATTTCAAGGTGGCTGAACTCTACGGAATAGACCGGACGCAATTCTTTCTTTCTGCGACCACCGGGAATATGCAGTTAGCGCTCTATACCGTTAAAAGAGGCAATCGGAGGGTCTATATACAACTGGACCTTATCGCGCCTCTTGAGCAGACTGAAGCCAGTCTGGCGGCTGATCTTCAGCAACTAGGGTTTAGTTGGTTGAGTCGCGCTGAAAATATTGAGCCGCTGTTAAATTACCTGATAAGCAGCCCTCAGCAGAAAATACTCATTGGTAGTTATAACGGATCTGCAGATGCGTCTTTGAGTGAGTTGCTTAGCCTGAGTCAAACAGCGGCAGAGAAGGTAGCGGGTTTGTTGGTTAGCGCGGGAGTCGATCCTCAACGGATAGAAACAGTGGGGGTAGGGCCAGCAGTGCCTTTAGCTAAACAGGATAAGGCCTCAGGCCTATGGGTACAGTTACGTTGAACGGTTATCTGTCAGTGTAACCTCCCTAGAACAAAGGATTTGATCTATGAAAACCACAGTGTCCCTGGTGCTCGGTAGCGGTGGAGCCAGAGGTTATAGTCACATCGGTGTGATTGAAGAGCTGGAGCGCCGAGGCTATGAGATTATCTGTGTCGCCGGCAGTTCAATGGGGGCTCTGGTCGGGGGAGTCTACGCTGCGGGTCGATTACCAGAATATAAAGAGTGGGTTACCAGCCTCAAACGGATAGATGTATTTAGAATGATGGATCTTACCTTAAGAGGTGAGGGAACTATCCGCGGCAAGCGGTTAATGACTAATCTGCGTGAAATTGTCGGTAACCCACTGATTCAAGAGCTGCCTATTCCCTATACGGCCGTGGCTACAGATCTGACGCATCAGAAGGAAGTATGGTTTCAGAACGGGCTGATGCTAGATGCTATTAGGGCTTCAATTGCGGTGCCGGGTTTTTTTACGCCGGTATTCGAAGAGGACCGCGTGCTGGTAGATGGTGGTGTGCTAAACCCTATACCGATTATTCCAACGGTGGCGGCTCATGCAGACCTCATTATAGCGGTGGATCTTAACGCAGAAGCTTGTCTGCCTCGGGTAGTGATGCCAGAAACCCGTTATCTTGATCGCTCAGGATTTAGTGATGAGTGGCACCTGGATGGGGCGCCACAGGCAGAAGATGAACAGTTAGCTGAAAGCACGCCTCATAAAGCGGTGGGCAGAATTGATGTGTTGCTGAACGCGGTAGAGGTGATGCAGGAATCATTAGGCAAGTACAAAGTGGCGGGTTATCCCCCTGATCTGCTGATTGGCATACCCAAGGATGCCTGTAGTTTTTATGAATTCCACCGGGGCGCTGAGATGATCGAGTTGGGACGTGAGATGGCTGCTCAGAGCTTGATCGGACTGGAACAATCGATGCGTTGATAGACAGAATTATATCAGTGTATGTTATGCAAAAATAAAGGAGCCATTGGGCTCCTTTATTTTGTTACAGCAGAAAATCAGATATCAGTTAATCAGAGAAAGAAACTCCCCTCGGGTTGACTGACTTTTTCTAAATGAGCCCAGCATCATCGATGTTTTCATGCTGCTGTTCTGCTTCTCTACACCGCGCATCATCATGCACATATGCTGTGCTTCAATAACGACACCAACACCGTCAGCGCCGGTCGCTTGCATGATTGCATCGGCAATCTGCTTGGTCATGTTTTCCTGAATCTGCAGGCGACGGGCAAACATATCGACAATACGTGCAATCTTCGACAGACCGATTACCTGTCCCTGAGGGATGTAGCCTACATGACATTTACCGATAAATGGCAGCATATGATGCTCGCACATTGAATACAGCTCGATATCTTTAACAATGACCATCTCGCTGTTCTCGGTTGGGAACATCGCGCCATTAATGACCTCTTCCAGGTTCTGATCATAACCCCGGGTGAGAAACTTCATCGCTTTAGCAGCGCGCTTTGGAGTATCGACCAAACCTTCGCGGGTGATATCTTCACCCAGTTGTTCGATTATGCTGGCAAATTCTTTTTCCATTACAGTGCGTAATCCTGTCTTGGTCTGTCTGCGCCGTTGCCATACAACTCCTAAAACATAGTTGCATGAGAGGGCTGTTAAAAAAGGAAGCTAACTTACGTGATTAGCTCTCATAGGTAAAGTCTGCGGCACTGTTTTCAGGCTTTATTTTGCTCGCTTGAGCAATACATAGAGCGCGCCGGTACCACCATCTTTCGGTTGAGCGGATGAGAACGCGATCACTTGCGACATCTGTTGTAGCCAATCATTCACGTAGGACTTCATCAGTGCTTGCTGTCCTTCTACGCTATTTGACTTACCATGGATCACCATGACGCAACGTAACTGTCGAAGACTGCATTCGCGTATAAAGCTGCCCAGTTCGGTGCGGGCATCGTCTAAAGTATAGCCGTGAAGATCTAGCCCTGCATCCCAGGGCAGATGTCCCTGCTTGAGTTTCTTCATCACTTTTAGCTGAACGCCCGGCGCTGCGTAGATGAGTTCATCTTCGGTTTCCACCAGATTGATGACCTCAGATGTGAGACCGTCGACAACCATCTCTTCATCCTGAACGGCAACCAGTCTTTTATAGCGGGTGGTTTCATCGTCAGCCAGCTTCAATTTTTTTGGTTGCCCCCGAAGATCAGCCCGATCATCGGAATGACGGGTAACTCCCTTCATGGCAGCAGAGAAATCAAATTCATTTTCATTAGGTAGATCGTTTTCAGACATAGCGTTCGCAGACAATATTAATTAACATACACGGCCTGTAATAAAGCAGGCATCAATCCAGTGAATTATCCATCCAGATATGACCATCAATCAAGCACAGACTCTTAAAGAGTTGCATACAATACGTGATTTTGTTCGTTTCAGCATGAGCCGTTTCTACGAACATGAACTTTATTTTGGTCACGGTACCGATAATCCCTGGGACGAAGCGGTTCAGTTAGTACTGGGCGCGCTGCATCTACCCTGGAATAGTAACCCGCAACTACTGGATTCCCGACTTACGACTGAAGAGAAGTCCCGAGTATTGGATTTCCTCGAGCAGCGAGTCATAAAGCGCCGTCCGTTACCTTATATTATAGGTGAGTCCTGGTATGCGGGTATGCCTTTTTATGTGGATGAGCGGGTGTTGATTCCTCGCTCTCCCATTCAGGAACTAATCGAGCAGCACTTCAATCCCTGGTTACGGGAAGGGCCGGTTGAACGGATTCTGGACCTTTGTACTGGCAGTGGTTGTATCGGTATTGTTTGCGCCTATGCCTTTGAAGAGGCGGAGGTTGATCTGGCTGATATCTCAGCAGACGCGCTGGAGGTTGCTCGTCGAAATATCACCCGGCATGAACTGGATGAGCGGGTTACTGCCATCGAGAGTGATCTGTTCAGCAATCTGACCGGTCAACGATATGATCTGATTGTGAGCAATCCACCGTATGTAGATAGAGCTGATCTGGTGGGCATGCCCCAGGAATATCAGCATGAGCCTGATCTGGCGTTGGGGTCGGGTCCAGATGGTTTGGATATTACTAAGCAGATTCTACGTCAGGCTGATCAGTTCCTTGCCGAAGATGGCTTGCTGGTCATCGAGGTGGGTAATAGCGAAGTCCATCTGCAGCAGCAGTATCCGCACATTCCTTTTACCTGGCTAGAATTAGAGGCGGGCGGTAACGGCGTCTTCCTGCTGACCGCGGCTGAGGTTAAACAGTATTGCAGCTCTGTCTGAATGACTAGGGTATAATCGACTAAATTTTTGTTTTGAAATCGGGAACAGACGATGTCAGGAAACACATACGGTAAGCTTTTTACCGTCACTACTTTCGGCGAAAGCCACGGCCCGGCACTGGGTTGTATTATTGATGGCTGCCCTCCGGGTATAGAGCTGACAGAAGCTGACCTGCAAAGGGATCTTGATCGGCGTAAGCCGGGTACATCCC